>JARIAV010000242.1 GCA_029257685.1 Butyricicoccus sp. | reverse complement strand
TAAAACCTGTTTCTGCGTTGTTTGCGCATACAGGACTGGAAACCTTCTTTGCATTTTTGCAGGAAGGTTTTCGTTGTTTTATGGAATCTGCCGCTCTACCGCATCTGGAACGAGCCGACCAGTGTGCGCACTGGTCGGACTGTTCCAATGCTGCGGATTCTTTCTGCTGGTGGTGCGTGCTCGAACGTCCATTGCTCCTGCTTTGGGTGCTGGGCAACGTTCACGCGAGCGTTCATGGAGGGGCTGGTCGAGAAGTGCTGCGCTTGCTTTGCCCATTGCCTGCAAAGCTCTGCACATATTTTTCCGTCTGCTTGCCTCAAAACTCTGCACATACTTTTCCATCTGCTACCTTAAACGCTGTCCACATTTTTCTTTCTGCTGACCTGAAACGGGATTGCACCGCACCAATTTGTAAAAAGGCTGAAGAAGACCCGCCATGCGGCGGAGGTCATACATTCACACTCTTGGGGCACTGAGCGGAAACGAACCGACCGCAGAAATCCCGCCTGTGGCGGAGCTCATACTTTCACACCCTTTCGGCGGCAGAAAGGTAAACCCAATGGAGAGGGAAGGGTGGGCTTCATAAGGGCGGGGAAACCGCAAGGTTTCTAGCCCTTATGCCGCCGTCGCGCGGCCGCGACACGTTACTTTTTGCTTTGAAGCAAATCTTTTTAGCAGAAAGGAAACCCAAACGGACGTTCCAAAAACCTTTCTCTTTGCTTTGGGGCAAATCTTTTTTAGTGGAAAGATAAACCGAATGGATTCCCAAACACTCCGCAGTCTGTGCAAGCAGAAACGCCTAAGATTGACTTGTAAAAAGGAAAAAAATGTGGTAATATGGAACGGAAATAAATCAAGAAGGAAGTGAAAGGATGCAGAAATCCTTACGCGGATTGGAGCACTTTTTTTGGCTCTACTTACTGCTCAATCCGATTCTGGATATCGTAAATGGCTTGTATATCTGGATGCTGACCCGCGGATACGCCGGTATGGACGCGGTCAATTATCGTGAACTCACCAACGGAGGCGGTCTGACTACCACACCGGCACTCCTCGTGCGTATGGCAGTCCTGCTCGTCATGGTCGTGTATATCCTGATGCTGCGCGACAAACGCTCGATCCTCACTGCCATCCCTATGGGCGTGGCGTGGGTAATGTCCGTACTGTCCGAATTCCTCTGGGTGGGAGGCGTCAATCTCTCGCTCGATGTGACATTCTTTGCACGGTTCGCTTACAATGTTGCCGTGATCCTCGTGTACCGAAATGTGTTCATGCGCTCGGAACTGGATAAGGAACAGCTCATCCATAAGATCCATGCGTATGTCAATGGCATGACCATCGTGTTCTCTCTGGGGATCCTGATCCCCTATGTCCTGCGCGTCGGCTACAGCACCTACTATGACCGCTTTGGCGCGCGCGGCGTGCGCGGCTTCTATTACTCGGGAAATGATATCACGGGTGCGCTCATGATCCTGCTCCCGCTCGCGCTGTCCTATTTCTTCTTTATCCCGCGCGAAAAGTTCACCAAAGGACGCATCTTTTTCTATGGCATGGGCCCTGCAATGAGCATCATCTGTCTTATGCTCATCGGCACCAAGACCGCACTCATTGCAATGGTCGGTTAGATCGCAGTCATGATCGTTTATGTGGCGGTCATCGCCGTGCGCGGCAACAAGGACTTCATCCGCCGTGCCCTGCTCCTGACGGGCATCACCGTTGCGGTGGCACTGTTCTTCAACGGGCTCTCATGGCTGCTCAACGGTGCTGGCCGCGGACTCATGGACATGCTCGCAGGCTCGCTCGGCGGCATTCGTGAGGCGGCAGAGGAGGAGGGCGGCAGCCTGATCTCCGGACGCTGGAACAAATTTACGGCAACCTTTACAGATTTTAAGCAGGCAGGCCCGATGGCGTGGCTGTTTGGCGTAGGCCGTGGCTCGCAGGGTCACATCATTGAGATGGATCTGTGTGATGCCGGTCTGCTCTATGGCGTGTTTGGCTTCGTTGCGATGCTCTGGCTGTATGTCAAGTACGGCGTGGAATTCCTGATGCGTGCCATCCGGAATTTCAATGTTCTGGTGCTGGGTGCGTTTGTATCCCTCGGCATTACCGTTGCATATTTCACCCTTGCAGGGCATATCCTGTTTACGGTGACTTCGGGCTTCTTCTTCGCCTTTGTGCTGGTCTATGCAAGACTGCTGACCCAAGACAAAAATCAGCTGTAAGAAAATCAATCAGAGACTGGATACAGAGGGACTGTGTCCAGTCTTTTTTCTGCTTCTGATCGAACGTACCAGAGGCATACATACCCGATCTGCTCCATAGATTGAAGCAGGAGGGCGGATGTATGAACAAACTTATGGAACACCTGAAGCAAAGGTGGTTTTATTGGATCGCGCTTGGCTTGCTTGCCTGTCTGATCTTCGATCAGATCTACAATGCACCGCGTATGCATGTCTTTCATACACAGCTGGGTGTGCCCACGCTCGTTTTGGATGCCGGTCACGGCGGCTTTGACGGTGGTGCGGTCAGCCCCAACGGTGTGACCGAGCAGGCGATCAATTTGCGCGTGACCAAAAAAGTAGAGGCACTGGCAGGACTGTTTGCGATCCCGACCAAGCTGACCCGACCAGATGACAACGCGCTCGATTATCAGCCGGGGCGCGCCGTGCGTGAAAACAAGGTCGCGGATATCAAGGCGCGGCAGCGCATTTGCGAGCAGGTGGAAAACCCTGTTTTTCTCAGTATTCATCTCAATAAATTCGAGCAGGCAAAGTATTTCGGCGCACAGGTCTTTTATGGGGAAAAGAATGCAGACAGCAAGGGCATTGCCGAAGCCATTCAGGAGAGCCTGAAAAGTGGTATCCCAAACGGAAACCACCGCGTGGCAAAGCCTGCCGGAGACAGCGTGTACCTGATGCGCACGCTGACCTGTCCTGCACTCATCGTAGAGTGTGGCTTCCTTTCAAACCCCGATGAAGAAGCGCGTCTCGTGCAGGAACCGTATCAGACGCGGCTGGCGGTCTGCATCATGGCAGGTTATCTGAATGCCTAGCGTATGAAAAAGATTGGAATTTCGACTTTTTGAACAGATCCATGAGGAAACGTCTAAAATTTTGGAGGATAACATGAAACAGAAAACCGTTTTTTTATGCAGTGATTGTGGATATGAAAGCCCCAAGTGGTACGGAAAGTGCCCGTCCTGTGGGGCGTGGAACACGCTCAGTGAATTCAAGGTCAAGCCGGAGACGGCAACGCGCGGCGTGCTGACCACCTCTGACCGCGACCGAATGCAGAACAAGCCCGTCCTGCTCACGGAGATCGACGAGGGAACGGAGTCACGCTTCCAGTCAGGCATCGGGGAGCTTGATCGCGTACTGGGCGGCGGCGCGGTGCATGGGTCGTTCGTGCTGGTCGGCGGAGAGCCGGGCATCGGCAAATCCACTCTGCTTTTGCAGATGTGTCAGGAGATGTGCCGCGCGGCAAAGGTGCTCTATGTATCGGGCGAGGAATCCCTGCGGCAGATCAAGCTGCGTGCCAGCCGTCTGGGTATCCGCTCGGCACAGCTATTCGTACTGGCGGAAACCGATATGGATGAGATCATCAAGGAAACCGATCTGTTAGAGCCGGATATCCTCATCATCGACTCCATTCAGACGGTCTATCGCCGCGATCTGACCGCAGCCCCCGGCGGCACGACCCAGATCAAGGAATGTGCCATGAGCCTTATGCAATACGCCAAGCGGCACAGCGTGACCATCTTTATCGTCGGACACGTCAACAAGGAGGGCACGCTCGCAGGCCCGAAGATCCTCGAACACATGGTGGACTGTGTGCTGTACTTTGAGGGCGAACAGACCGGCCCGTTCCGCTGTCTGCGTGCCGCCAAGAACCGCTTTGGCTCGACCAACGAGATCGGTGTATTTGAGATGAGCGACCGCGGACTCATGGAGGTCAAGAACCCATCCGCCGCCATGCTGGCAGGGCACCCGACGGGGGCATCTGGCAACTGCATCGCCTGCGTGATGGAGGGCAGCCGCCCACTGTTGGCAGAGGTGCAGGCACTCGTTGCCAAGACACAGTTCGGCGTCCCCAGACGCACGGCAGCAGGCGTGGACTATAACCGTATGGTATTGCTGCTCGCCATTCTGGAAAAACGCGCCGGATTGTTTTTATCCAGCAGTGATGCCTATGTCAATGTCGTGGGCGGTATGCGTCTGGATGAACCGGCGGCAGATCTGCCCATGGTGCTTGCGATCACTTCCAGCTTTCGGGACAAGCCTCTGCCCGAGGGCGTCATGAGCTTTGGCGAGGTCGGCTTGACCGGAGAACTGCGTGCGGTCAGCTGTGCCGCACAGCGTATCTGGGAGGGCTACCGTCTCGGTTTCCATACCTGCATCATGCCCGAACAGGACGTGGGGGAGATTCCGGAACACATGAACGTCGTACAGGTCAAAACCATTCAGCAGGCACTCAAGGCGGTGCTTTGAGCAGCCATATTTTACAAGCGTATAAAAACCATCCTTTCTCCGCAAACTGAACCTAACATCGCTTGCGGAGGGAAGGAACGATATGAAGCGTTATCGCTGGACATTGGTCATTACGGCTGGAATTTTACTGGGGATGCTGGGGGTCTCGGTCTTATCTGAGCCCAAGCCTTTAGAGACGGTACACATCGTACAGGCGGCAAAGGAAAACGTATACAACAGCATTTCCGTCAAGGGCACGGTCGAGGCAAAGCGCGAAGCACAGGAATTCGTATATGCACCTGCGCGTGCAGAGGAATGTTATGCAAAGGTCGGGGATATCGTTGCAGAAGGACAGCCGCTCCTGCGCGTCAGCTATCCTGAAGTCATGACGGAGGAAGTGCAGGACGCAATGGCGGAGCTTGCCGATCAGGGCATTTCCGTCTCCGCCGAGAGTGCAATGGTCGAGGGGACGATGGTACGCGCTTCCATGGCGGGCACAGTCGCACAGATGCCCAATGAGGGGGCTCTGCTGCTGCCTGGTATGCCGGTCGTGCGCATCGGGGATTTTTCCGACCTCACGGTTGCGGCAAAAGTGCCTGAGCTGTATGCAGGGGATCTCAAGGTCGGGCAGCGTGCGAACGTAACACCCATTACCGAGCGGGCGCGCACCGTCTCCGCAAGCCTGACCGAGATCGCACCCTACGCCGTGCAGACGTTCAGCCTGACGGGAGGCAAGCAGTCCGCCGTGGTCAAGTGCAATCTGAAGATTGCGGACAAGACCCTCATGCCGGGGACGACGGTAGATGTCAAGGTGTTTACGGACACCGTGCCCGATGCCGTTACCGTGCCCTATGCCGCTGTGCGGCAGGAGGACGACCAGCAGTTCGTGTATGTATGCCGCACGGACGGGACGATCGAGCGGCGCAACATTTCTACCGGCTATCAGCTCAGCCGCGGCGTGCAGGTCAAGTCCGGTCTGCATGCAGGGGACTGGGTGGTATGCGACAGCAATCCTGCGCTGTCTGACGGACAGCAGGTGATCTTTGATGCGGCTGATTGATCTCCTTGCGTTGTCTTGGGGACAGGTGCGGCGCGGCGGCGTGCGCAGTCTGCTCTGTGGCTGTACGGTTGCCGTTGGGGTATGTGCCATGGCAGTCATTGGGGCGGTCGGGAGCGTGGCACAGGCAGAGATGCACACGGCGATCCATGCCATCGGCTTGCGCGGCATGACCTGCTATCTGGAGGAGGCGCAGGGTGGGGAAGCCCTGACCCCTGCCTTCGCAGAAGCGGTCTGCCGGATCTGTCCGGAGGTCACGGCGGCGATGCCGGTCAAGTATCAGAACGGACGCTATCAAAACGGTTTCCATCAGGGCAACGCCATGCTGTTCGGTGTGACAGCAGAGATGCAGGAGGTACTGGAGATCGAGGTGCTCAATGGGCGGCTGTTTACCGCTGGGGAAGCGGCTCAGCCGGTACGCCGTGCGGTCATCAGTCAGTCCCTTGCGCAGACGCTCTTTGGCAGGACGGAGGTTGCAGGGCGCAGCTTTTATCTGCAAGTCGGCGGCGAGGAGCAGCTGTTTGAGATCCTTGGCGTGATCGCTGACCAGACTGCGCTCCTGAGCGGCATTGCAGGGGGCGTCATGCCTACGATCATTTATCTGCCCTATGCCATGCTGACCGATGGCGCACAGACAGCCGATCAGGTTCTGCTGGCGTGCAAGGGCGATGCACAGGCACTCAAGCAGCGGCTCAACACCATTGTGTGTGGTGCGATGGGTATGAAAAGCAGGATCGGTGTACAAAACCTCACCGGATATCTCGAGATCGTGGATGATATGGCACAGAAGGCGGTTTGGGTATTCCTGCTGGTGGCGAGCGTTTCCATGTTCACCGCCTTGGGCGCGATTGCCGGTGGGATGCTCTCAGCGGCGCATGAGATGCGCGAGGAGATCGGTATTTATCGCGCCATTGGCAGCCGACAGCGTGACATCTTCTTCCTGTTCGTTTTACAGGCGGCGATCCTCTGCGCTTTGGGTGCAGGGGCAGGACTTCTGACAGCGCAGGGACTTTGTATGGTGGGAAGCCATCTGACCGGATACCCGCTCGTGATCCCCGTGCGGCTTATTGCAGGGTGCGCCCTGATTGCGATCGGGTGCGGCGTGCTGTCAGGGCTTGCGCCTGCGCTCCATGCCGCGCATCTTGACCCTGTAAAAACAATGAAACGATGATCTTTGTTGAAACAATACAATGCATCAGACAGACTTGTCTATGCGAAAAAGATTTGCTTTAATTTATTTTATGATTTATCATTGTCTTTTTCTTCAAAATATGACATAATATAAAAAACGGTGCAGATATCAAATTTGAAAGATTTGGGGGAAAGGACATGAAAGACAAAAAAAGAGCCCAAAAAAGAAAGAAAAATATCAACATTCAGCTCACAGCGGGCACATTGCTTTTGATCTGCTTTATTTTAGTAATCAATGCAATTGTCAGCATTATAGTCATTAGTAAAAAAGTTTCTGCGATTGTGCAGGTAGAAGCAATTTCACGGGTCAAATGTACTGCACGGGAAGCGTCTGATATCATCAAGAATTTTCCGGATGACTATGAGGATCGTCTTCAGGATCTCGTGGTTCGTGAAGAGGCACTTGAAGACGTTGTATATTCTGTAGTTATTTCCAAAGATGAGGTACAGGCGATTGCACACAGTGACCCAAACAAACGATACAAGTATTATGAGGATGCATATACCCAAAATGCTGTGAGAAATGGTGTAGGAGATACAACCATGTGGTATGCTGAAGTGCAGCAAACGATGGCAAATGATATCATCATGCCAATCTATGATGGACAGGGAAACTTGTTTGGCGGCATCGATGTTGCGCTTGTTCCAGATGAAGATACACGCAATACGATCACCAGCCTGATCTTCTCTCAGGTGATTATTTTGATCTTGGCGATGATTGTGATATCTGTTTTCATCACGCTTATGCTCAAACGTATACTAAAACCCCTTCTGCTT
>JARIAV010000212.1 GCA_029257685.1 Butyricicoccus sp. | reverse complement strand
TCTTCCAGTACGCCATTGATCTTGTCATACATTTCGGTGTTGCCCTTTGCGATCGCTGCTGCATAATCCTCAACTGCATACTGGGTATCGAGGATCTTGAGGCCTTCATTTGCTTCCACATAAGCCTTTGCCGGCTCATTGTCGATTACGACTGCGTCGATCTGACCATTCACCAGTGCCTGTGTTGCAACGATGCCGGATTCAAAACGCTGTACATGATCCTCGCCCAGATCGCCGGAACAATACTGGTCACCAGTGGTGCCGGTCTGTACGCCGACCTTCTTGCCCTTGAGATCGTCTACGGTCGTGATGTCCGAGCCTTCCTGCACGATGATCGCCTGAATACCGGTTGCATACGGGATGCTGAAATCGACCTGTTCTGCACGCTCCGGATCTGCGGTCATGCCAGCCATTGCAAAGTCGATCTGTCCTGCACCCAGTGCCGGGATCAGTGCATCAAATTCCATGTTGATGATCTCAAGCTCCATATTGAGCTTGTCTGCAACCACCTGTGCGATATCTGCATCGATGCCTACGACCTTGTTGTTCTCATCGACGGACTCGTACGGCGGGAAAGTCGCATTGGTTCCCATGCGCAGGGTACCACCCTCAGCCGGTGCGCCGCCATCCTGTGTGCCGCCGTTCTGTGCACCGCCGCAGCCAGCCATTACACCAAATGCCATCATAGACAGAGCCATGAGACCTGCCATTTTCTTCTTCATGCTCATTTTCTTGTCCTCCCAAACATGTCATAAACTTTGATTGAGTATTATTATACACCCTTTTACATAAATTGCAACCGCTTTTTGAAAAACTCTTTCCGAGAAACCAACATTTTTTCCATTTGTTTTCCTCCAAAAACCGTCAAATTATACAGAATCTATGGTTTCGGTTTTTACGCAAAATATTTTATTGTATATTTATTCAATCTTTTCATAGCATCTAAAAGCGAAAAACTCAGATTTTTTCTACCATCTCCCTCTTTTTTATGCTATAATGTTTCCATACGCGCAAGATTCCGGCTGACTTTTTCCTTTTTTCTGTGAAAAAGTCGTACTTTTTTATATTTTACCATTTCAACTGCTGCTTTCATATCTTTTGTCACTCTATTTATACTGCATGTATGGGAGGATATCATGCTATTCAATTCTTATTTATTCATGCTGCTTTTCCTGCCGCTCTGCGTCGTTGGCTGGTATATCAGCACTCCTCGCTCCGCGCCATGGTTCCTGCTTGCCATGTCCCTATGGTTTTATGCAGCCAA
>JARIAV010000198.1 GCA_029257685.1 Butyricicoccus sp. | reverse complement strand
TATTTATGCAGGGTCTGGCGCACGGCACCCTTTCCGGCAATCAGTTCACGGAAGTATTCGGTCACCTTATCGGCAACACCGACTTCGTAAAGGTTGACACCGAAGATGGACTTGGAAGAAAGGATCGGGTAAAGCTGTGCTTCCGTCACCTTTTCGGTTCCAAGTGTGATACCGGAGAGATGCTTTTGCAGCATTTCCAGATTGGGGTCGGGGCTGAGCTCGAACGGTTCGCCGTTGTCATCCACACCGAGCAGATAGCGCAGCCAGCCGGCAAGCGTCAAGGGGATATACTTCAGACGGCATACCCGATACTTGGGCAGGGTGGAGTCATAGTAGCCCTCCAGCGTCTGACCAAAGCGGATCGCGAGCTTCTGGGAACAGTCGGTTGCGATACGCTGTGGGGTGTCCGGCATGAATGGGTTCGGATAGCGCACGGAAAGTGCTTCGTGCAGGTATTCGAGCGGATCGATAACGCCGGGATCGGAGACCATCGGCATGGCTTCCAGCTCGCTCATGCGAGTGATGAGGTTCACAAGATCCGGATCCTTCATTTCATCATGGATCTTGGTATAGCCCAGCAGACAGCCGTAAACCGCAAGTGCGGTATCATTCGGGTTCAGGCAGGTGCAGCCCTTCATATTTGCGGTCTTGGATACGATATCCGCACGGGTAAAGATGACACCGAGCTGTTCCAGCGGCGGATGTCCCAGCGGGAAGTTATCTTCGAGCAGCAGATACTGTGGCTTTTCGGTATTGACGAATGGAGCTGCCCAAGTTCCCTTTTTGGTCTCGAACGGCATCATGCCCTCCAGTCCGTCGGCTTTCAGCTGCTTTGCGATCTCCGGATCCGGATGGGGGGTGATCTTATCGATCATGGTGAGCGGATAGGTGATCTGTTCAGACAGATATGCAAGCTCCTTTTCGTCGATCAGACCGCTGGACTTCCATGCGTATGCGATCTCCATGATGGACCAGCGCAGACGCTTGCTGTTGTTCTTGCAATTATCCATGGAAACGAGCGCGAGCGGCTGACCGCAGGTATGCATACGGTGCAGACACAGAGCAGCCAGTCGGCCCAAAAAGCTGCATGCCTTCGCCGGACCGTTTTCCATATCCGCTTCCACATCGGGATAGAGGTTCTTTGCATTGTCACGCAGCGGATAGGCCTTTTCCGTGATGGTGAAGGAAACCATCTGCAGGCTGGGGGCTGCGAAGATCTCACGAACACGGTCATAGTCTGCCGTTAACGCGAGGGATTCCGCGATGGAGGCAACGACTTCCTTTTTGATCCGGCCGTCCGTATAGAGTGTGACAGCGACGGAGAGATTATCGTATGCCTTATAGCAGCGCTCGATCAGCTCCTCATCAAAGGATTCGCAGCAGATAAGACCGGTGCTGGTCAGACCGGCATTGAGCATACGCTGTGCCAGAACAGCCGGGAATGCGCGGAAGATATTGCCTGCGCCAAAATGCAGCCATGTGGGAGTGGCTTTTGTATGCGCACGCATCGCAGGGATGTCATAACGCGGCATCCGGTAGTTTTCCCAGGCGAGCGTATTCTGCAAGCTTTCTAAATTCAATTTCATGTATATTCACCAATCCTTTTCACATCATTGTCATGGTATCTCCATTATAGCAAATACCGACTGTGTATGCTAGTGGTTTTATCCATTCCGCAAAAAAATCACCGTATTTGCGGAATAGACGGCGGCAAAGGAATGTGCTACAATCAATATGCACGGAAAGGAGAGTCGATATGCTTTTAGCAGCCGAGCACATTGAAAAAAATTATGGAATGAAGCAGCTCGTTCGGGACGCTTCGTTATATGTGGATACAGGGGACAAGGTGGGGATCATTGGCATCAACGGCACGGGCAAATCTACCCTGCTGCGCATCCTCGCACGCGCGGAGGAGCCGGACAGCGGCACGGTGCAGGTATTCCCCAACGTACAGGTTTCTTATCTGTCGCAGGATCCGGCAATGGATCCCGAGGCGACGGTGTTGGAGCAGGTCTTTCTGGGACTGCCGCAGGAATACCGCGCTGTTGCAGAATATGAAGCAAGGAGCATGCTCAACCGCTTGGGCGTGACCGAGCATGAAAAGAAGATCACTGCCCTGTCCGGTGGACAGCGCAAACGCGTTGCGCTTGCAACCGCGCTCATCCATCCAGCCGATCTCCTGATCCTCGACGAGCCGACGAACCATCTGGATATGGATATGGCGGCGTGGCTCGAGGACTATCTGAGACGCTTCCATGGCGGCATCATCCTCATTACCCATGACCGCTATTTCCTTGACCGCGTGGTCAATCGCATCGTGGAACTGGAGCAGGGTACACTATACAGCTATGAAGCCAATTATGCGGAATATTTGGAGCTCAAAGCCGAGCGGATGGAAATGGAAGCGGCGAGCGAGCGCAAACGGCAGTCCATCCTGCGGCGAGAATATCAGTGGATCATGCGGGGCCCGCGTGCGCGTGGGACAAAGAGCCGCGATCGTATCGAGCGATATGAAGCCCTGCGCGATCAGGACGCACCGACACAGGCGGAAAATGTACAGATCTCTGCACTTTCCGGCCGTTTGGGACGCAAGACCATTGAGCTTTCCCATGTATTCAAGTCCTATGGCACGCAGACCGTCATTTCGGATTTTTCCTACAATCTGGCACGAGACGACCGCATCGGCGTAGTGGGTGTCAATGGTGCGGGAAAGTCCACTCTGCTCAACCTCATCGCAGGGCGGATCCTTCCTGATTCGGGCACGATCGAGCAGGGACAGACCGTGCGCATCGGGATGTTTTCGCAGGAGGGGCGCGAGCTTGACCCTGAGGCGCGTGTGATCGATTTCATTCGCGATATCTCGAACAATATCCAAACGGCGGAGGGCACGTTTTCCGCTTCTCAAATGCTGGAACGCTTCCTGTTTTCCGGTGACTTGCAACACCAACGCATCGGCAAGCTGTCGGGTGGTGAAAAGCGCAGACTGTATTTGCTGTCCGTTCTGATGGAAGCACCCAATGTGCTCCTGCTGGACGAGCCGACCAATGATCTGGATGTGGAGACCCTGATGATCCTCGAAGACTACCTCACGGGCTTTCCGGGGATCGTGATCGCCGTTTCACATGACCGATACTTTTTGGATAAAACGGCACGATCTATTTTTGAAGTGTGCAAGGGGGGAGAAGTGCGGTTTTATACGGGCAATTTTTCCGATTATCTGGAAAAGCGAATGCCGGAGGAAAAGCCGGAGAACGCAAGGACAGAGAAAGCTGAAAAACCGGAAAAGTCAGTATCCAAACCGCAGAAGCTGAAGTTTTCCTTCAATGAACAGCGGGAATATGAGCACATCGATGAGGAGCTGGAGCAGATCGCAACAAAGCTTGCAGACTGTGAGCAGCAGATCGCAGGTGCGGGAAATGACTATATGAAGTTGCAGGAACTGCTTGCACAGAAGGAGCAGCTGGAGCGGTTACAGGAAGAAAAGACCGACCGCTGGATCTATCTCAACGAGCTTGCAGAAAAAATCCAAGCACAGAAATAAAAAAATGCCTCTGCACGCGGTGCAGAGGCATTTTGTATGCATATTTTTGGAGGCTCGTTACTTGTGATAGAGCCGCTTGGTCTGGTGCTCCGGCTCACAGGTCAGGTTCATGCCCAGCTTCTTGAAGATGTTATCATCTACCTGTGCCAGAATGACGGAGGAATGGACTTCGCAGCCATTGAGCTTGGAAAGCTGGTCGAGGGCGAGAGAGGCGACCGGATTGGTGGTCGCGGAGATCGAAAGTGCGATGAGGACTTCATCCGTGTGCAGACGGGGATTGTGGTTGCCAAGTCCCTGCGTCTTGAGCTTCTGGATCGGCTCGATGACAATGGGGGGGATCAGCGGCAGCTGTTTCGGGATCTTTGCAAGGTGCTTGAGTGCGTTCAGCAGTGCGGCAGAGGAGGCACCGAGCAGAGAGGAGGTCTTGCCGGTCACGATGGTGCCGTCCGGCAGCTCGATCGCAGCAGCCGGGCTGCCATCTGCTTCCTCGGCGCGTGCCAAGGCCGCTGCAACGACGGGGCGATCCTCGATCGAGATCTTTGCCTGCTGCATGAGAAGCTCCAGCTTATGGACAGTGGTTTCATCTGAACGGCCTTCCCGCATTTCACAGCGTGCCTGATAGTAACGGCGGATGATCTCCTGACAGGATGCCTTGCAGCACGCCTCATCGTCGATGATGCAGTTTCCCACCATATTGACACCCATATCCGTTGGGGAGTGATAGGGGCTTTCCCCTGCGATCTTTTCAAAGATGGCATTGACGACAGGGAACACCTCGACATCACGATTGTAATTGACAGTGGTCTCTCCGTAGGTCTCCAGATGGAAGGGGTCGATCATGTTGATATCGTTGAGGTCAGCCGTCGCCGCTTCGTATGCGAGGTTCACCGGATGCTTGAGCGGCAGGTTCCAGATCGGGAAGGTCTCAAACTTTGCATATCCGGCAGAAACACCGCGCTTGTATTCATGATACAGCTGGGAAAGGCAGGTCGCCATCTTGCCCGAACCGGGGCCGGGAGCAGTTACGACAACGAGCGGGCGTGTGGTCTCGATGTATTCGTTCTTGCCGTAGCCGTCATCAGACACGATGAGCGGTACATTGCCCGGATAGCCGGCGATCGGATAATGGGTATAGACCTTGACACCGAGGGAAATCAGGCGGCGTTTGAAGGCATCGGCGGCAGCCTGTCCGGAATACTGGGTGATGACGACCGAGCCAACATACAGACCGATCCCACGAAAGGCGTCGATGAGACGCAGGACATCGGCGTCATAGGTAATACCAAGGTCGGAACGCACCTTGTTTTTTTCGATATCACCGGCAGAGATCACGATCACGATCTCTGCCTGACTGGACAGCTGGGCGAGCATACGCACCTTGCTGTCCGGTGCAAATCCCGGCAGGACACGCGCAGCATGATAATCATCAAAGAGTTTGCCGCCGAATTCCAGATACAGCTTGCCGCCGAATTGTGCGATACGCTTTTTGATGTGTTCTGACTGCATATCGAGATATTTGTCGTTATCAAATCCGATTTTATTCATAAAACATGCCCTTCCTTTTCTAAAAACAGCGAATGCTGACCGATTTACATATACATCAAATTATAAATTGTTTGACAGGGTTTTACAACTGCAAATATGGAAATTCATCAGAGAAAAAAATGGAAGCAAACTGGTAGGAAATAGTGAATGTGTCAGTATGCGCAGAGGGGAAAGGAGGCAGGAGGGTCTGGATCTTTGAAGGAAGGCAGGCACAGGAGAAGCCCAAACAAAATGACAGGATGGGAAGAAAAAATATCAAAAATATGGCGTGCTTGTTGTGCTGTTTTGATGTACGGGAGAATGCGGTGGTACGGACTCTGGGTGAACTGTATAAAATACAGAAGAAAGATATGTTGAAATTGCACAATAAAAAATGAGAATCTAGGTGAGCGTGGAGCCAAATACAGGATTTGGTGCCGATTTCAAGAGGATATTTACAAAAAGACACAAAATATCCCCCTGAATATCACAATAAAATACAAACAGAAAGATAGAAATACAATCAGAAAGAGAACATAAATTTATAAAAAATCACAATCCAAAACTGGAAAAGGCACAAGGCACATAAAAAATAAGCAAAAATCAGAGAAAAATTTAATAGAAGTGCATAAATCAACAGAAAGAAATTAAGCATACTGACAATAGTGCACAATCGCCTTGACAGCCGCCCAGCAAAGACTTAAAATATAAACAATGACCTGTGTATTTTACAGGAAGAAATTAAGCGTTACGCACAAAAAAGTAGCGCGCGAGAGAAAAGAGAGGTTTGCATTATGAAAGTGAAGAAGTTGATGGCAGCGATGCTGGCAGGCTCTATGGTTATGGCTCTGAC
>JARIAV010000177.1 GCA_029257685.1 Butyricicoccus sp. | reverse complement strand
TTGGATTTTCATTTGTGTTAAAAGAGATTTGCTTCAAAGCAAATGGCAATGTTTTTTGGAACGTCCGTAGGGTCTTTTTTTCTGATAAAAAGGATTTGCTTGGAAGCAAGAGAGAATGTTTTTTGGGAATCCGTTGGGTTTTCCTTTCTGCTAAAAAAGATTTGCTTCAAAGCAAAGAGCAACGTGTCGCGGCCGCGCGACGGCGGCCAAAGAGCTGGAAACCTTGCGGTTTCCTCTGCTCTTTGGAATCCTCCCCATCCCTCTCCATCAGGTTTACAATGGTGCCGCCGAAAGGGTATGAAAGTATGAGCTCCGCCACAGGCGGGATTTTCGCAGATCGGATTCTTTCCGCTCAGTGCCCCAAGGGTGTGAATGTATGACCTCCGCCGCAGGGCGGGTCTTCTTCAGCCCTTTTTACAAATGGGTGCGGTGCAATCTTTTTTGCCTCTCCATGAACGCTCGCGTGAACGTCGCCCACTTCCTAAAGAAACAGCAATGGACGTTCGAGCACAAAGCACCCGTATCAAGAATCCGCAGCATTGGAACAGTCCGACCGGTGCGCACACTGGTCGGCTCGTTCCAGATGCGGTAACGTGGCAGATCCCACAACCCAACGAAACCCTTTCAGCCGAAACGTAAAGCAGAAAGGAAAACCATACGAACGTTCCCCACCCTCCGCAGTTTGTAGAAACATAAACTTTCCATCTCCCCTGATGTATAACACTTCCCTTTTCCGCCATACTGCTTATGAGGTGAGAGATCCATGAAAAAATATGAAAATCTGGGCGAGATGCTGACCACCAATCCTGCGATCTTCGACTACTATACCAGTCTGCCCACTTATATCCGCGGTATGATCGGCCACCGCAGCCAAAACATCCACACAGAAGAACAGCTTCACGCCTACGCTGACAATCTCCTGCGCGGAGATGACTAGGGCTATCTGAAAAACTGAAAATCTCTCTGTTTTCCAACAAGCCCGAAACAAAAAATCGCCTTCCTCATAGGAAAGGCGATTTTTTTGTATCACATATTATTCTGTTCGGATTGGTTCACCTGATAGCACAGCGTCATGAGATTATCCGAAAAATGCACATTCTCCACCGGGATCCCCAAATTTTCCAAATGCAGATCCTGTCCGGTAAAGTTCCACAATCCACGAATGCCATGCGCCACCAGCTCACGGGCGATCTGCGGCGCACAATCCGCCGGAACGGTCAAGACCGCGATATCCGGCTTGTTCTGATCGACATATCCATACAACTCGGATACATCACGCACCGTGATCCCATTCATCCCATGTCCGATCGCCATGCGATCACTGTCGAACGCGCAAAGCAGGCGAAACCCATTGCTCTCAAAATTAAAGTTCTTGATGAGCGCACGCCCTAAATTGCCTGCGCCAACCAACACAGCCGTGCGCTCCTGCTTGAGTCCCAGAATCTCCTCCAACCCCTCACACAGTTTATCGATACTATACCCATACCCCTGCTGTCCGAATCCGCCAAAGCAATTGAAATCCTGCCGGATCTGCGAAGCAGTCAGCCCCAACATCTCTGCCAGCTTGCGAGAGGAGATCCGCTCCTCCCCCTGCTCCTTGAGCTCGGACAGATGTCGGTAATACCGTGGTAAGCGCTGAATGACTGCGCGGGATACATTCTGATTTTTCTCCATCTAGGAACGCCCTCCTGTTTTGTAACGCTTAAAGTGAGGCAATTGTTTCCAGCACATAATCTGTAAACTGCTGTGCAGTTGCACCCGTATCACGTCCGGTGATCACATATTTCTTGTTCTCGAACATGCAGATATCCAGCGCGCGATCGAGCTTCTGTGCCAGTTCGATCTCACCGATATGCTCCAGCAGCATGACAGCCGCACGTAGCACCGAGGACGGATCGGCGTACTGTGCACGCCCCTCCTCTACCATACGCGGTGCAGAGCCGTGGATCGCCTCGAACATTGCATATCGCTTGCCGATATTCGCAGAACCTGCGGTGCCGACTCCCCCCTGAATCTCAGCCGCTTCGTCTGTGATGATATCTCCATACAGATTGGGTAAAACAAAAACCTTAAAGTCTCGACGGCGTTTTTCATCGATCAGCTTCGCCGTCATGATATCGATATACCAGTCATCGAACACGACCTCCGGATATTCTTCCGCAACCTTCTGACAGGTATCCAGAAACTTTCCGTCCGTCGTCTTGATGATGTTTGCCTTTGTCACGCAGGAAACCCGATTCTTTCCGGTCTTCTTCGCATAGTCGAATGCCAGCCGCGCGATGCGCTCGCACCCCTGCGAGGTCGCAACGGTGAAATCCACAAAGAGATCGTCCCCGATCTGCACGCCCTGCGAGCCAACGGCATAACCGCCTTCGGTGTTTTCACGGTAGAACGTCCAGTCGATGCCGAGCGCAGGCACCTTGACCGGACGCACATTGGCAAAGAGATCGAGCGCCTTGCGCATCGCCACATTCGCCGATTCCACGTTCGGCCACGGATCGCCCTTGCGCGGGGTCGTGGTCGGCCCCTTGAGGATCACATGGCACTGCTTGAGCGCGTCCATGACATCGGGCGGGATCGCACAGCCGAGTTCTGCGCGGCGCTCGATGGTCAGTCCGTCGATCACGCGGAACTCTACCTTGCCTGCCTTCACCTTGTCCGCCAGCAGGGTCTCCAGCACATGCTGTCCCATGCCGGTGATCATCGGCCCGATGCCGTCACCGCCGCATACGCCAATGACGATCTTGTCAAGTGTATTGAAATCAATAAAATCCGCCTGCTCCTTCATCGCCTGAATGCGTGCGAGCTGGCTTTCTACGATCTTTTCAAACTGTGCAATGGTCTTTTCCGATAACATACCGCTTCCTCCTTACTTCTGCTTGGCATAGTTGAGTGTGCCGCCTGCAAGCAGCGCACCGCGCTGACGCGCCGAGACGTCGCAATCGGCAAGGAACGTCCTGCCGCCGCATACGACGGTCACCTGCTTGCCTGCCGCGATCTCCTCGCGCACATGGGGCAGACGGATCCCATCGAGGAGCTGCACCGCATCATAATCCGCTGGATCTGCAAACGTCAGCGGAATGATACCGGAGTTGACGAGGTTTGCCTTGTGGATGCGTGCAAAGGACTTGCACAGCACCGCGCGCACCCCCAAATACAGCGGGACCAGTGCCGCGTGCTCACGCGACGAACCCTGCCCGTAGTTTGCGCCGCCCACAATGACGCCGCCGCCCTCCGCCTGACAGCGTGCAGGGAATTTCGGATCTACATTGATAAAGCAGTAATTGGAATAGTGCGGGATATTGGATCGGTATGGCAGGAGCTTTGCGCCTGCCGGAAGGATGTGGTCGGTCGTGATGTTGTCCTCTGTCTTGAGAACGATCTTGCCTGTATAGCTGTCCTCCAGGGCATGTCCCAAGGGGAACGGCTTGATATTCGGCCCGCGGCGTACTTCCACCGTATCCGGATCGTCCGCAGGCGGAACGATCATGCTGTCGTCGATATCGAACCGATCGGGCATGACGATCCACGGGGCATCGCCCAGAGTGCGCGGATCGGTCAGCACGCCTGTGAGTGCGGAAGCTGCCGCCACCTCAGGCGATACCAGATAGATCTGTGCATCCTGTGTGCCCGAACGTCCCTCAAAATTGCGGTTGAAGGTACGCAAAGATACGCCCGCCGATTCCGGTGACTGTCCCATGCCGATGCACGGGCCGCAGGCACATTCGAGGATACGCGCACCTGCCGCGATGATATCCGCGAGCGCACCGTTCTTTGCAAGCATGTGGAACACCTGCATGGAGCCCGGACTGATGGTCAGCGAAACATCCGGATGGATATGCTTTCCTCTGAGGATCGCTGCGACCTTCATCATATCATAATAAGAAGAATTGGTGCACGAGCCAATGCAGCACTGGTTGACCTTGATCTCCCCGATCTCAGACACCGGCTTTACATTGTCCGGCATGTGCGGCATCGCCGCAAGCGGCACAAGTGCATTGAGATCCACGGTATATTCTTCGTCGTACACCGCATCCGGATCGGAGGTCAGCGGCTGATACACGTCACCGCGCCCCTGTGCCTCAAGGAACTTTTGGGTCACTTCATCCGACGGGAAAACAGAGGTCGTCGCGCCCAGCTCTGCGCCCATGTTCGTAATGGTTGCGCGCTCGGGCACGGACAGCGTTTTGACGCCCTCGCCTGCATACTCGATGATCTTGCCCACACCGCCCTTGACGGTCATCTGACGCAGGACATCCAGAATGATATCCTTCGCAGCCACCCAGGGCCGCAGGCTTCCGTTCAGCGTCACGCGCACCATCTTGGGCATCGGGATATAATATGCACCGCCGCCCATCGCGACCGCAACATCCAAGCCACCTGCGCCGAACGCCAGCATACCAATGCCGCCGCCCGTCGGGGTGTGGGAGTCCGAGCCGATGAGCGTCTTTCCCGGTGCGCCGAACCGCTCCAGATGCACCTGATGGCAAATGCCATTGCCTGCCTTGGAATAATAAATGCCGTGTTTCTTGGCAACCGTGCCAATGTATTTATGGTCATCTGCATTTTCAAATCCTGATTGCAGGGTGTTGTGATCGATGTACGCGACCGAACGCTCGGTCTTTACACGATCGACGCCCATTGCCTCAAATTGCAGGTACGCCATCGTGCCTGTTGCGTCCTGTGTCAGTGTCTGGTCGATGCGCAGTCCAATTTCCTGCCCCTGCACCATTTCCCCATCCACCAGATGTGCCTTCAGGATCTTTTGTGCAATCGTCATGCCCATAATCAAATCGCTCCTTGTTTCTGTCCCTGACGCAGCGTATTCCGCGTCTGCGCCCTGTATTTTTTCAAAAATACAGCAAAATCTCAGCTTCCACAGCCTTCTCCACGCGGGCGCAATGTGCCAGCGTGCCCAAAATTTTTGAATATGTTACGACTTTAACAAACTTCAAAGCCTACTTCATTGTACTCCATCTATGCACAATTTTCCAGTATTTTTTTAGACTTATCGGATTTTTGCGCAGACATCCTCACTGATTTCCGCAGTCGCAAAGGCATTCTGTGCCGTTGTGCCCAAATGCCC
>JARIAV010000174.1 GCA_029257685.1 Butyricicoccus sp. | reverse complement strand
TTTTTGCTAGAGAAAATTGCACAAAAAAGTGAAAACACAAGGAGAAAAGATACAGGGCGACCTGTCGGGGGCGTGAGCGAAGGACAGAATACGGGTGCTGGGAGCGGAAAGAAGACCTGTATGAGCATGGTCAGTCCGGCGGCAAGCAGGCCGTGGATGAGCTTTCCGTAGAAGACACGCCGCATGGACAGTCCTTTGACAACGGCGGCTGTCTGGCATAGTACCGAGCAGCCGCCAAACCCGACGAGCAGGCTCATTGCAGGGAGCAGGGCGCGTCCGGCTGTGTGCGGCAGGGCGACAAGTCCGCTGGTCATTTCCAAGAGTCCGGTCAGGAGTGTGGGCGCAGCTTCTGGCGGTGCCCCCAGAAACCACAGCAGGGGCGCACAGAAAAACGGCGCATGGGTGAAAAAACAGGCAGCCTCCAGAACACGGCACAGCATGGAAAAAAGCATGATGAACGCGGTGATCTTGAGACAGGCGCATCCGGCCTGCTCGGTGGACTGCACAAGGCTTGCAGAAAAGGGCATGGGCGGAGGCGGCATGCGTTTCGGTTCTGTATGGGAAGACGTGGTGTGTGGTGTGAGGAGCAGTCCGGTCAGGAGCGCGGAGACGATATGGATGGCATAGAGCAGGATACCGAGCTTTACCGAGCCGCACAGGGCAGAGCCACAGACCCCGATGAGGAAAGCGGGGCCTGTGTTGTTGCAGAAGCCCAGCAGGGTCTCCGCTTCCGTGCGCGACAGCGTGCCCGATTCATAGAGTTCGCGTGCCGCCTGTGCGCCGATGGGATAGCCGCCAATGAGTCCGAGCAGCAGTGGGCCGGCACACGCACCCGACAGCCCGTAGACACGGCGCAGGCAGGGAGCACACCAGCTGCCCAGCCGGTGCACGGCACCGGTGCGGATCAGCAGTCCGCTGAGCACGAAAAAAGGGAACAAGGCAGGGATCGCGGTCGAAGCTGCAATGGAAAGCCCCTCCCGCACCCCCTGCGCGGCGGCGTGGGTATAGGGCAGGATCAACAGAAAAAGTGCGGCAGAAAATAAGATACCCGAACCTGAAAGCAGCTTACGCATACAACAGACCTCCTCATGCCTGCAAAAATCAGCTTTGTCCATCGTATGCGGGGCGGTCTAGTTTCATGCTTTGGGCGCATAGACTGGGAGAGGGAAGGGAGGTGCATAGGGATGGGTCTGGCTGAATGGAGTGAACGTGTGGGACGCGTCGTGCAGGGCAGACCGCGGCTGGAGGTGGAGAACGGACGGCTTTTGATCGAGCAGCATAAAAGTGTACGCGAATACAACAGTACCTGTATTCGGGTGGACTGTGCCGGAGGCGAGATCTGCATCGAGGGGGAAGGACTCATGCTGGAGGCACTCTCCCGCGCGGAATTGACGGTACTGGGGACTATCCGGAACGTGACATGGAAGGACAGGTGAAGGGGGAATGCTCGGACGATTTTTGGAATGGGCGGCAGGGAAGATCAAGATCGAGGTACAGGGGGCATCTACGGAGCGATTTTTGAATGTGTGTCTGCACAGTGCGATCGAGCTATGGGATGTGAAACGGCTCGATGGGCGCACCCTCACGGCGACGATCTCGCTGGGGGATTTTTACCGCCTGCGCCGCGCGATGGGGCGGACGGGATGCCGCGTGCATGTGCTGGCGAAAAAAGGGCTGCCCTTTTGGGGGAAGCGGCTGCGCCGCCGTCCCGTGCTGCTGGGCGGCTTCGTTGGGCTTGTCGGGATCCTTGTGCTGCTGGGACAGTTCCTGTGGGTGCTGGAGATCACAGCCGCTCCCGGAGTGCCTGTCGGAAAGCTGCGGCGCATCTTGCGGGAATCCGGCATTTATGAGGGGGCGTATCTGGGGCAGCTCGAGACCGATACGGCGCGCCGCGCCATCCAGACCGAGATCCCAGAGGCCGGCGTCATTACCATCACACATATCGGCAATGCCCTGCGCATCGAGGTGGAGGCTGCAACGCCCACCCCCGACCAGCTGGATCGGGCAGCCCCTACCGGGCTGGTCGCGGCGCGTGCCGGTGTCATCAGCAGCGCAACGATCACAGGGGGCGATCTCCTTGTAAAGCCGGGCGATGCTGTTGAGCAGGGGACGCTGCTGGTCTCCTCTGCCGTGCCCAATACGACCGAATGGGGCGTGCCGCACCGCACGCACGGCATGGGACGCGTCATGGCGTATACCAGCCGCACGGCAGACTTCGTTTGTCCGCTCGAATGGGTCAAACAGACCCCGACCGATAAGGTGCATACGAGATATGCGCTCATTTTTGGCAATCACCGAATAAATTTGTATTTAGGGAGTGGTATTTCAGCAGGGAGTTGTGATAAAATAATAGAAAAAACAAGGCTTTCGATTGGAAGTCGTTTGATGTTGCCTGTCTCGCTGGTGCGGCAGACCGATCGGGAACAAGATGCCACCCTGATCCGAAGCGATGCACAGACCGTGGGAGAGGCAGTTGCGGCACGCTTTCTGAAGGATCTGGAACAGACTCTGGATGGACGGATCCTGGAAAGCAGCTGGCAGGCACAGGAGCAGGACGGCGCGGTACGCGTACACATCACCGCTTCCTGTGAGGAGCAGATCGCATCCGAGATGATCGACCGCACCCCACTGCCCGAAAAACCGCAGACAGAAGACGGACAGCCATAAGCCTTGCAAGGTGAGAAAGGCATAAATACTATGACAGAAAAAACCATGCAGATGGAACAGGCGGATCTGATGATCGCCATTTTTGGTGCGTTCGATGAGAATATCAAGCTCATCGAGCGCGAATTGGGTGTGTCGATCGTCAGCCGAGAGACCGAACTCAAGATTTCCGGCGAACCGGAAGCCGTGCAGACCGCGGAGCGTGTATTCATCGCGCTTTTGGAGATGGCACGGCGCGGCGATGCCGTCAGCGTACAGACCGTACAATATGTCATGGGGCTTGCACGCGAAGGACGCGAGCACGAGGTACACACGATGGGGCGTGACGTGCTGGTCATCACGGCGAAGGGCAAGCCCATCAAGGCAAAGACCCTTGGGCAGAAAAAGTATATGGAAGCCATCCGGAACAATACCGTGACGATGGGCATCGGCCCTGCCGGTACGGGCAAGACCTATCTGGCAGTTGCCGCCGCCGTCGCGGCCTTCCGCGACAAGCAGGTATCGCGCATCATCCTGACGCGTCCGGCGGTCGAGGCGGGCGAAAAGCTGGGCTTCCTGCCCGGAGATCTGCAAAGCAAGGTCGATCCCTATCTGCGTCCCCTGTATGACGGACTCTTTGATATGATGGGGGCAGAGACCTTCCAGAAGCACATGGAAAAAGGCTCGATCGAGGTCGCGCCCCTTGCCTATATGCGCGGACGCACCCTCGATGATTCCTTTATTATTTTAGATGAAGCGCAGAATACCACGCCGGAGCAGATGAAAATGTTCCTGACCCGTATCGGCTTTGGTTCCAAGGCGGTCATCACGGGAGATATCACGCAGGTCGATCTGCCTGACGGTAAGATCTCCGGACTCAAAGAAGCGTCGCGTGTGCTGGCGGATGTGGAGGATATCGCACAGTGCTATCTGACGGACAAGGACGTCGTGCGGCATGAGCTGGTACAGCGCATCGTCAAGGCGTATGCAGATTACGAAAGCCGCAAGAAACCGCGCGAGCGGGAGGAGCGTCCGGTACGCCGCCCTGCACAGGCGGACAAGCCACAGGCGGCCTCGCGCACGTTCCGCCGCCGACTGGAGGGAAGAAGATGAACCATCGCATCCGTGTAACGGCAGAGGTAGAGCTGCCCAATGAAGAAGCCATTCGAACGCTCATCACAGAATGTGCCGAGCAGGTGCTCAAGCAGGAAGGGGTCGATTTCGATGCCTTCATCGACGTGACCATCGTAAATGGCGAGACCATCCGAGAAATGAATGCAGAATATCGGGAAAAGGATGCTGTCACCGACGTGCTGTCCTTTCCAATGTATGAATTTTATAACGGCGTGCCACAGGAAGAACTGGACGCTGATCCGGAGATCGACTGCGTGATGCTGGGAGATATGATCCTCAATTATGACCGCGCCTGTGAACAGGCACAGGAGTTCGGACATTCAGCAGAGCGCGAATGCGGCTTCCTGACCGTCCATTCCGTCCTGCATCTGCTGGGCTATGACCACGAGCGCGAGGAGCCGGATCGCCTGCTCATGCGCCGAAAAGAGGAGGAGAACCTCACGGCATTGGGATTGGTGCGTCCGGTATGATGGGTCGCGAGATCCGAAAGCTGCGCCAGAGTTTTCAATATGCCATACGCGGCATTTGCCTGTGCATGAGGAGCGAGCGGAATTTCCGCATCCATTTGACAGCGACCTGCTATGTGACGATATTTGCCATACTGGGTCAGCTCTCGATGGTCAAGTGTGCCGTGCTTGCGCTGTGCTTCGGTGTGATGATGGGCGCGGAGCTGATGAACACGGCGATCGAATATCTGTGTGATTGGCAGGCGTCCGGATATGACCGCACGGTGCGAGACGCCAAGGATATCGCGGCGGCGGCGGTGTTCGTGTGTGCGGCGGCGTGTACCGTCATCGGCTGCATCTTCTTTCTACCGGTGGCAGGCAGCATTGCACAAAGGATATGGACACATAAGATGATATTGGCTGCGCTCGTGCTGTCTGCACCGTGCGCAGTCGGGTTTATTTTTGGATTTGGAAGGAAAAGATAAATGGAAATTACCAAAACTGCCATTATTTCAATGGTTGGACGACCGAATGTCGGCAAATCGACGCTCACAAACAAGCTGGTCGGGCGCAAGGTCGCGATCGTATCCAACAAGCCGCAGACCACGCGCACACGCATTACGGGTCTGCTTAACAAGGATGGCTGTCAGTATGTATTTTTGGATACCCCCGGACTGCATAAGCCGCGCTCCCGTCTGGGCGACTATATGGTAAAGGTCGTGGAGGATACGGTATCCGAGGTCGATGCGGCAGCACTCATCGTAGAGCCGATCGCGAACATCGGCGCGCCGGAGGAAAGCCTCATTGCGCAGATCAAGGCGGCAGGCATCCCCGCTGTGCTGGTCATCAACAAGACGGATACCGTCAAGCATGAGGATCTGCTGGCGGTGATCGCGGCGTATGCGGCCGTGCATGAATTCGATGCGGTCGTGCCGGTCTCCGCGCGTACCGGAGAGGGACTGGATGTGCTGCTCAAGGAATTTGACAAGTTTGCGCTGGAAGGGCCGCAACTGTTTCCGGAGGATATGGTTTCCGATCAGCCGGAGAAGCAGATGGTTGCCGAGGTCGTGCGCGAAAAGATGCTGAAGCTGCTCGATCGCGAAGTGCCGCATGGCGTTGCGGTCGGCATCGAGCAGATGGAGACACGCGAAAACGGCGTGATCGCCATTCATGCGACCATTTACTGCGAGAAGGCAAGCCATAAGGGCATCATCATCGGCAAGGGCGGCGCGATGCTCAAGCGTATCGGTGAGCTGGCACGCCGTGATCTCGAGCGCGATTTCGATGCCAAGGTGTATCTGGATCTCTGGATCAAGGTCAAGGAGGACTGGCGCAACAATCAGTACCAGATGCGCAACTTTGGATATCAGGACGAATAAACGGATAAATTGGAGAAAATGCAGAAAATTCCAACATAATGTCGTATTTTTGGGGCAAGATAGACCCGAAAGGAGCGATTCTGATGGAAGTGCAGGCGTTTTGGGAGCGATTTGTCCACACAGGAGAGCCAGCCGCGTATCTGTTGTATCGCGGACTGGCGCAGGACCAAGAGGAGCAACATGGAGCATCTGACGCTCAAAGGACTGGTGATCCGAGAGAATGATTTCGGGGATCAGGATCGTTATATCACCGTGCTGACAGAGGCAGGACGGCATATCGAGGTATTGTGCAAAGGAGTCAGGCGGCGCGGCGGCCGCATGGTGCATGCCGTGCGGCTGTTCTGCTACAGCGAGCTGACCCTGTATGCCGGACGGCGCGGAAAATTTACGCTGGTGCAGGCAGATCTCATCGCCTCCTTTTGGGGCGTGACCGAGAGCATGGAAAGCTATGCCCTGTGCTGCTATCTGGCGGAGCTTGCCGGACACATGACGGATACAGAGATGGACAGTCCGGCGGCGGCACGCCTGCTGCTCTATGCCTTGCGTGCCATTGCCGATCAGAAGCGTGACCGCCTGACCGTCAAGGCGGCGTTTGAGCTGCGGCTCATGGCGGAAAGTGGTTACACACCGGAGCTGTCCGCCTGCTCGGTATGTGGTACACAGGAGATGGAGCCCGTCTGGTTTTCCCCAATCGACGGGGTATGCCGCTGTGACGCGTGTACGGCGCGGCTGGGGGCGGCAGGGTATACACGGCTGATCCGTGCAACCCATGCGGCACTCCTGCATATCCTGACACAGGAGATCCCCCGTGTCTATGGGTTTGCACTGAGCGGCACGGCACGGCTCCAGCTGGCACAATTATGCGAGGCCTATGCGCTTTGTCATGCAGAGAGAGGCTTTGACAGCCTTACATTTTATCACGCTCTCGAACCAGAGGGAGCGATTTCAGGAGCATTGGGAGCAAAAAAATGAACCGATTGTCAGAAAAATCACTTCGTACATTGGAATATTTTACCGTTCTGGATCTGCTCGCGGCACAGACCGTGTCAGCGCGCGGGCGTGAGCTTGCGCTTGCGCTGCGCCCCATCACCGATCAGGAGGATGTGGCGCTCTATCTGCGCCAGACGACAGATGCCAAGGACATGATGGTCAAAAACGGCAGCCCGACACTGGGGGGCATCCGTGATATCACGGCTTCCCTGCGCCGCTGTGAAGTGGGCGGCGCACTCAATATGCGCGAGCTGCTGGAGGTGGCATCGCTCTTGCAGGCATCCAGACTGATGCAGGCCTACTTTGCCGAGCAGGAGGAAAAGACCACGCTGACCCCGATCTATCATCGCCTGTCGGGTAACCGCAGTCTGGAAGAATCGATCACGACTTCGATCCTGTCTGAGGAGGAAATGGCGGACGGGGCTTCGGCAGAGCTGACCTCGATCCGCCGCGAGATGCGCCGCATCGGCGGACGCGTGCGCGAAACGCTGGGGCGTCTGGTTTCGGGCGATCGCGCGAAGTACTTACAGGAAGCCATCATCACACAGCGCAATGGACGCTTTGTTGTGCCCGTCAAGGCAGAGCACCGCGGCGACGTGCCCGGTCTCGTGCATGATACCTCGGGCACAGGTGCGACCCTTTTCGTAGAGCCTGCGCAGGTGGTGGAGATCAACAACCAGCTCAAGGTGCTGGAGGGACGCGAACAGCAGGAGATCGAGCGCATCCTGCACGCGCTGTCAGCTGAGGTGACCCAGTGCGCAGAGTCCCTGCGTGAGGACTATGAAGCACTCTGTGCCTTTGACTTTATCTTTGCACGCGCCAAGCTGTCGTTTGCGCTCAATGCCTGTGAGCCCAAGCTGGTGGAGGCGTACCGTGTCAATTTGCAGCGTGCGCGGCATCCCCTGCTCGATCAGAAAAAGGCAGTTCCCATCGACATCGCGATCGGGGATACCTATGATACACTGGTCATCACGGGCCCCAATACCGGCGGTAAGACGGTATCCATCAAGACCCTTGGGCTGCTGTGCCTCATGGCGCAGTCCGGTCTGCATATTCCGGCAAGTGAGCTGTCCGAGGTTTGCATCTTTGAAAATATCTATGCGGATATCGGGGATGAGCAGTCCATCGAGCAGAGCCTTTCCACCTTCTCCTCTCACATGAAGACGATCGTGGGCATCATGGAGAAGTGCGCACGCGGCGATCTGGTGCTGTTCGATGAATTGGGCGCCGGAACGGATCCGATCGAGGGTGCCGCGCTTGCGGTATCCGTCATTGGATATGCAAGGCAGATGGGCGCACGCGTTGCCGCAACGACCCACTATTCCGAGCTCAAAACCTTTGCCCTCACAACGGACGGGGTGGAGAATGCGTCCTGTGAATTCGATGTGGGCACGCTGCGTCCGACCTATCGCCTGCTGACCGGTATCCCAGGCAAGTCCAACGCCTTTGCGATCGCGGCACGGCTGGGCCTGCAGCCGACCATTTTGGAGCGCGCAAAGGAGCAGATCTCCAACGAGAACACGCGGTTTGAAGATGTTCTGGCGGAGCTGGAAAAGGAACGCCGGCAACTCGAACGCTACAAGGCAGAGGCGGAGCGTCTGCGTGCTTCCGCGCAGAGTGAACGCGACAAGGCAGAGAACCTGCGCGATAAGACACAGGATGAGACCGACCGCATTTTGGAAAATGCACGGCTCAAGGCCGACCGTATCCTGAAGGATGCGCGCATGGCGGCAGAGACAGTGTTCGACGAGCTGGAAGACATGAAGAAGCAGGCGCAGAAGTCAGCGGCCGATGCGAACCTGTCCGCCGCAAAGAGCGCCCTGCGCGGCATCATCACCCAGACCGAGACCGAACTGCGTGGGCAGGCGCGGCAAAAGCATACGGTCGATCCGGCATCGGTCAAGGATCTCAAGCCGGGCGATGAGGTGCAGCTGCTCAATGTATCAGGCGTGACCGCGACCGTGCTCAAGGCGCCGGATGCCGAGGGCAATGTACAGGTACAGGCTGGGATCATGAAAATGATGGTGCGTGTGGAGGAAGTCCGTCCGCTCAGGAAGAAGGACAGCAAGCCGGCGCACAAGCCGTCTGGCGGCGGCAAGCGCAATGTGCGTGAACTGCGGGTAGAGGCAGCCCCGAGCGAGGTCGATGTACGCGGACTCTGTGCGGAGGAGGCGATCCTTGAGGTCGATCAGTTCATTTCGTCCGCGCTCATGAGCAAGCTGCCCAGCGTGCGCATCATCCACGGCAAGGGCACGGGAACGCTGCGTGCTGCGATCCAAGCCCACCTCAAGCGCAACAAGTTCTGCAAGACCGTTCGAAACGGTGTGTTCGGAGAGGGTGAGATGGGCGTAACGGTGGTCGAGTTTCGCTGAGTGAAATTGTTTCAGAAAAAATTAAAACTGGAAAAACAGACGCAGAATCGATCGATAATTGTCTAAATAGTTCAATATCCAGTGCAGAAAACGTGGATTTTCTACAAATCTGTATATTGTTTCTGCGCGAATGGGATTGACGAAAAGAAAAAAAAACGGTATCCTATTATTATATTGATAAATGACAGTCTGAAAGAGTCAAAGCACGGATTAAACTTTGAATTTAGGGAGCGGTGAGGAAATGTATTCGAAAGAAGTACAGGTGACTAATCAGGTAGGTCTTTATGCAAGACCGGCAACTTTTTTCATTCAGAAGGCAAATGAGTTCAAGAGCACGATCCTCGTGGAAAAGGAAGAGCGTCGTGTGAACGCAAAGAGCCTGCTCGGGATCCTGTCCCTTGGCATCACCAAGGGCACTACGATCAATCTGATCGCTGACGGTCCGGACGAAGAAGAAGCAGTCAATGCTCTGGTGGAGCTGATTACTTCCAACTTCTCTGACTGAGCCATTTCGCAGGGTTCATAAAAGCACCGCGTCAGCGGTGCTTTTCTTGTATACCATAAACTTTGATTGTTAAAATAGGTCGAAAGCATGCACGAACGATTGGAAGAACTGAAGGCCCGTGTGCGCAGCCTGCCGCTGGAGCCCGGCGTCTATATCATGAAGAACGGTGCCGGTGAGGTCATCTATGTCGGCAAGGCCAAGGCGCTCAAAAACCGTGTGTCCCAATATTTTCAATCGGACGCACGGCACAGCCCGAAAACGCTGCGCATGGTATCGAACATTCGGGACTTCGATATCATCGTAACGGAAACGGAATTCGAGGCGCTGGTACTGGAAAATCAGATGATCAAGAAGTATCAGCCGAAATACAATATCCTGCTCAAGGATGATAAGGGATACCCTTTTATCAAGGTCACATTGTCCAAGCCCTATCCGGAGTTTTCCATCGTGCCCAAGCCGATGGCGGATGCCGACCGGTATTTCGGGCCGTACACCAGCCGCCGCGCGGCATATCACGCGATCGATACCGTGTGTGAGGCGCTCAAGCTCAAGACCTGCCGCCGTGTGTTCCCACGCGATATCGGCAAAGACCGCCCCTGTCTCAACCTGCATCTGGGACGCTGCATCGCCCCCTGCACGGGACAAGTCAGTGCGGAGGAATACGGCGAACGCGTGCGAGAAGCCGTTGCACTCTTGGAGGGCAATGACAAACGCCTGTTGTCCGATCTGGAAGCACGCATGGAACAGGCGGCAGAGGAGCTGCGCTTTGAACAGGCGGCGCTCCTGCGTGACCGCATCCGCGCCATTCGCGCACTGGGCGAAAAGCAGAAGGTGGTATCCGCGGCTTTTGCGGAACTGGATGCAGTCGCCTATGTGCAGGGGCAGACGCGCGGCTGCGTGGTCGTACTGCACTATCTGGCAGGCAATCTGCACGACAAGGAATTCACCTTGCTGGACGGCGTGACTGCGGCAGATGCAGGGGAGGCCCTCAGTGCCTTCCTCAAGCAGTACTATGCTTTCCGCAATGCCGTTCCGCGCACGGTGCTGCTCTCCAGCCCGATCGAAGAGAGCGAAGCGGTCGGAGAGTTCCTGACGACGATCGCAGGGCGCAAGGTAGAGCTTGCCGTGCCGCAGCGCGGCAGACGGCATGACATCATCCGGCTGGCGGAAAAGAACGCACGGGAGGAGATCCTGCGCGTCGAGACCAGTCAGGAACGACGCGTCAAGTCGCTTGAGCTTTTGCAGCAGATGACCGGAATGGAAGCACGCCCACGCGTGCTGGAGGCGTATGATATCTCCAATTTTGCCGGACAGGATACCGTCGGCTCGATGGTCGTTTTCGAGGACGCCAAGCCTGCAAGGGCGCGGTATCGCAAGTTCCGCATCGCGGTCGCTGCCAAGGGACAGGACGACTACGCCTCCATGCGCGAGATGCTCACGAGACGCTTGCAGCGCTGGAAGGACGGGGACGAGAAGTTCAGTCCGCTTCCGGATGCCTTCCTGATCGACGGCGGACTGGGACATGTGCGCATCGCGCGTGAGGTGCTGACCGCGTTCGGCGTGACCGTTCCCTGCTTCGGGATGGTTAAGGATGACCACCACCGCACACGCGGATTGGTCGCGCCGGACGGACGGGAATTCGGGATCTCTACGGTGCCGGCAGTATTTGCCCTCATCGGGCGCATACAGGAGGAGGTGCATCGCTTTGCGATCACCTACAACCGTGCGCTGGGAAGCCGCAAGGTGCGCACTTCCTCGCTCGATCAGATCGAGGGCGTAGGCGAAAAGCGGCGCAATGATCTGCTGCGGCATTTCGGCACCATCGAGAACATACGCGCGGCTTCTTTAGAGGAATTGTCGCGCATCGTGCCGCGCACGGTTGCAGAGCATGTGCGGACGCACTATGACACACAGAAAAAACAAAAGCAGTTGGAGGAACCATAAAACGATGCGAGTGATCTCTGGTAAGGCACGCGGGAAAAAGCTGCTCCCCGTGCCCGGTATGGATACCCGCCCGACGACCGATCGGGTGAAAGAATCCGTATTTAATATCATTCAAAATTCCGTGCGGGACGCACGCGTGCTCGATCTGTTCGCCGGGACCGGACAAATGGGCATCGAGGCCCTGTCCCGCGGTGCGGCACACTGTGACTTCGTGGATCACGATAAAACGGCACAGGGTGTGATCCGTAAGAATATAGATGCGGCACGGGTCGCGGAGCAGGCACGCCTTGCAGGCGGCGATTTCGGCTCTTTTGTGGCAGGCTGTAAAAAAGGTGCATACGATCTCATTTTTCTCGATCCGCCCTATGGCGGCAAGCTCCTGCAGGATGCCATCCGCGCGATAGAAAGGTTTGACATCTTGTCGAGAACTGGTATAATAGTATGCGAAAGTGCCGTGGGGGATACTGTAGAGACCCATTTGGCAGTAGGGCGTACCTACCGCTACGGTACGATCCAGATCACGATCCTATCACATCAGCAGGAGGATGGAACGGACGCATGAAAATAGCAATCTATCCCGGCAGCTTCGATCCGGTCACACTGGGGCATCTGGATGTGATCGAGCGGGCCGCATCGCTCTTTGACCGCCTGATCGTTGTTGTCATGCACAATCAGACCAAAACACCTATGTTTACGCTGGAGGAAAGACAGGATTTCCTGCGCCGCATCACAAGCCATTTGGATAATGTGGAGATCGATGCATTCAGCGGTCTGCTGGCAGATTATGCGGACAAGCGGGGGGCCTGTACCATTGTCAAGGGGCTGCGCGCGGTGTCCGATTTTGAGTATGAGTTCCAAATGGCTTTGGCGAACCGCAAGCTCAATCCGGATCTTGATACAGCCTTTTTGATGACGAGTGCAAAGTATATGTACCTGTCCTCGTCGATCGTCAAGGATATTGCCGCGCATGGCGGCTCGATCTCAGGCTTCGTCTCTCCGCAGATCGAAGATGAGGTCCTCAAACGAATGAGAAAGGAAGACTGAATGTATGGCAGCTGCACTGGAAGAACTGATCAATAATATTCAGGAAATGGTTCAGGAGGCGTGGACACTTCCGCTGGCAAGCGATAAATGTGTCATCGAGCGCGAGCGTATGCTGGATCTCATCGACGAATTGCGCAGCACCCTGCCCGCAGATATCAAGATGGCGGCAGAGATCGTCCAGCAGAAGAACCAGATGATGGCCGATGGGCATAGAGAGATCGAAAACATGAAGAAGCGTCTGGAGGAGGAAGCACGGCGCATCCTCAGCAAGACCGAGATCATGCAGCAGGCGCGTGCGCGGGCAAAGGAGATCGTCGGCAATGCCGAGATCCAGGCGCGTGAACTGCGCCGCGCAGCAAGCGAATACTGCGAGGATTCGCTCAAACGTGCGGAGGAATCGCTTACCCTTTCCACAGAAGAACTGCGGAAAGTGCGCTCACAGTTTCGCGCAGCATCCAAAAAATGACAGAACAAAGAGAGGACGCAGATGCGTTCTCTCTTTGTTTTCGGAGAGGAAAGGACAGAACCGAACAATCGAACAAATGTACGAAAGAAGCGGGGAAATACGAAAAAAAAGGCACTTCTGTCTTCTCAAATTGCAGGGAGAAGGCGGAAAGGGGTTGCAATTTGGTTACAAAACGACTATAATAGAACAAGAATAGAGGGAAGCTCTGTTTTTTGGCGTGCCGTAAAACAGGCCGCCGGTCATAGGTATTTAGAACATGAACGATTTTTTTCACATCAGTATTTTGCTTGAGCCCTGTCTGGATGCACTCAACATCCAGCCGGATGGCGTATACATAGATGCAACGCTTGGCGGGGCAGGACATTCCTTCCACATCGCCAGCCGCCTGTCCGATGGGGGCACGCTGCTGTGCATCGACCGCGATCAGGAAGCTCTTGCCAATGCCGAGATCCGTCTGGCACCCGTGCGCGACCGCGTGCGCCTGTGTCGGAGCGATTTCCGAAAGCTGGATGACGTGCTCGCGCGCGAAGGCTTTTCCGCGGCAAACGGGATCCTGTTCGACCTTGGCGTATCCTCCCCACAGCTCGATCACGGCGAGCGCGGTTTTTCCTATATGAAGGATGCACCGCTCGATATGCGCATGGATCAGGGACAGGCCCTGACCGCTTATACCGTCGTCAACACATGGAGCCGTGAGGATATCCGCCGGATCCTGTTCGAATATGGCGAAGAACGCTATGCACCGCTCATTGCGGCTGCCATCGAACGGCATCGCGCGGAAAAACCCATCGAGACCACACTCGAGCTTGTGGATATCATCAAGGGCGCAATGCCGGCCAAGGCACTGCGCGAAAAACAGCACCCGGCAAAGCGCAGCTTTCAGGCGATCCGCATCGCCGTGAACGATGAGCTCGGTGCCGTGGCAGAGGCAATGGAAAAGGCGATCGACGTTTTGGCACCGCATGGCAGACTTGCTGTCATCACTTTCCATTCGCTCGAAGACCGGATCGTCAAGAATACGTTCCAAAAAGCCGCGCAGGGCTGTACCTGTCCGCGGGATTTTCCTGTATGTGTGTGCGGAAACAAACCGCGCATCAAGATCATTACACGCA
>JARIAV010000152.1 GCA_029257685.1 Butyricicoccus sp. | reverse complement strand
TGATCTGCCCAAAAGCAGAAACCTGAGAGTTTTACTCCTTCGGTAAGCACATGGCTTTTTCCTAAAAACTTCGTTTGTCGGTATTGAATTATCTTTAGCCTATCACACTTGCAGGAAAGTGTCAAGTGCCGCTTCATAAATTTTCGTGAATTAAAGAGAAACAGTGTGAAATCCTTCAGATCTGTCCGCATACACAGCAAAAGCGCGTACCTTTGAGGTGCGCGCTTTTGTGATATCACACATTTTGGAATTCTACCTTAACGGTTTCAAACTTCCCCATCGCCTTAACCGTCAGAGTGATCACGTTGATGAGGCGATCCTGTGCATCAGTCACCTTTCCGCTGTCAAATGCAGCCTGCTCGTCCAGTGGCTTCTGGTCATTGCAGAAACCACTGAAATCATCCAGATGGATCTCACGGAACTTTTTATCTTCTCTGTCATAGACAGAGATGGAGGACTGTGAGATCTCGTTCATCAGGATCTTGACTGCTGGTACCTTGACTGTTACAGTCTTTTTTTCGATCGTGATATCATTCTTGGTCAGTCCCGAGGTATCCGATCCGATCTGCATGCTGCCCTGATACATGATGGTAAAGTTCTTTTGCTTCTCTGCTTCGCTCCAGCCATAGAACTTGTCACGATCTTCCAACCGCATGACATTATTATAATCGTATGTTACCTGCACTGCCTGACCCATGCCCTGCAATGTTTTTGCAATATCCTCTGGCTTCACACTGCCACGGCTGCGTCCCCAAAGCGCACCCATACCAAAAATAGATAAGAAAATCGCAGCGATCACACCAACAACGATCAATTGACGCTCGTGCTGGATCTGCTTCTTAGATTTTCTGGGGCGCTTCTTTCTCTGCTGTTCTGTCATATCGCACTCCTCTTTTCATCGTTCTTCTTGTTACCATAATATCCTATTTTGTACAGCGAATCAATTCATATTTGTAAAATTTATGCATATTTTTATTGGATATGCACAATACGGTCTCCCATAATGGTACAGATTACCAAACCAACAAGCGGCATGCCCGTATACGGCGTGTTGATTCCTTTTGAATAATACTCTCTGTATATTTTTTCGCAGTTCCAATCCAGCACCGCCAGCTCTGCACGATGCCCCACTTGGATCGACTTCCCTGCGAAGCGGTAAACCTCCGCCGGGTTGCGAGACATTTTTTCCAGCAGCTGCATCCGCGTCAGCGCACCTGTCTTGACCAAATAGGTATTGCATACTGAAAACGCGGTTTCCAAGCCTGTAATGCCCGATGGAGCCTGTGCAAAGGGACGTGCTTTTTCCTCTGCTGTATGCGGTGCATGATCGGTCGCGATCATATCGACCGTGCCATCCTGCAAACCGCGAATCAGTCCCTGCCGATCGGCTTCCTTGCGCAAGGGTGGGTTCATGCGTGCATAGGTCCCATGCTCACATACGGCATCCTCCGTCAGAGAAATATGGTGTGGTGTGACCTCACAGTAGATCTTTGCACCAAGGGTCTTGCCTGCACGGATCAGATCCACAGACAACCCACTCGAAATATGCTGAAATACCACGCGTGCCCCTGTACGCAGTGCCAGCGCGATATCTCTTGCCACCATTGCCTCCTCTGCGGCGGACTTTGCACCCTGCACGCCGAACTGCTCCGCTGCCCGAGAGC
>JARIAV010000114.1 GCA_029257685.1 Butyricicoccus sp. | reverse complement strand
TTCGTGGAGAACATCCTGCATACGCTTGCAGGCCGTCCGCTCGACTATCTGGTCGTCAACCACATGGAACCTGACCACTGTGCGGGCATCGAAGAACTGATCCTGCGTTTCCCTGATCTCAAGCTGGTCGGCAACGCTAAGACCATGAACCTCATCCAGCAGTTCTATGATATGTCACTTGAGGGACGTACCGTGATCGTCAAGGAAGGCGATACCCTCTCTCTTGGACAGCATACCCTGCAATTCTTCTTTGCACCGATGGTACATTGGCCGGAAGTCATGGTGACCTATGAGCAGACAGAGAAGGTGCTGTTCTCCGCGGATGCGTTCGGTGGCTTTGGTGCGCTCAGCGGCAATATCTTCGACGACGAAGTCGATTTTACGCAGGCTTGGCTGGACGATTACCGCCGCTACTATGCAAATATCGTCGGGAAGTATGGATTACAGGTACAGGCAGCACTCAAGAAGCTCTCGGCGCTCGATATCCAGATCGTTTGCCCGATGCATGGTCTGATCTGGCGTAAGAATTTGCAGATGCTGCTGGAAAAATATGATCTGTGGAGCCGCTACGAGCCAGAAGAAAAGAATGTTGTGCTGTTCTATGGCTCGATGTATGGAGATACGGAGAATGCAGTAGAGATCCTGGCAGCAAAGCTGGCTGATGCAGGACTCCACAATATTGCGATGTATGATGTATCTGGTACAGATGTTTCCGTCCTTATCTCCGAAGTGTTCCGATGCAGCCATGTGGTTCTGGCATCGCCCACATACAACAACGGCATTTATCCGCCCATGCTGGGGCTGCTGCATGATATGCAGGCACTCAGCGTGCAGAACCGTACCATCGCACTGATGGAGAATGGCTCTTGGGCACCAACAAGTGCAAAGAATATGCGTGCGCTCATCGACGGCATGAAGAATATGACCGTACTGGAGCCTGTGGTAAGTGTAAAATCCGCACCCAAAAAACAGACGATGGAAACACTCGACGCCCTGTGTGAGGCGATCGTGGCATCGCTCAAGGCGTAAGGCATACAAAAAATCCCTCTTGATAAATCAAGAGGGATTTTATTTGGTCGATTACAGGGTTTGCAGATATTCCTCTACAAACTTGGAAGCGGTTGCACCGTCGGAAGCGGCGGTAATGATCTGACGCAGGGGTTTCTGGCGCACATCACCAACGGCGAATACACCGGAAAGGTTTGTGCGTGTGGTCTCATCTGCGATGATATAACCCTGTTCGTCACAGGATACCTGACCGGAGATAAGGGAGGTGTCCGGAATACGGCCGATCGCAACGAACAAGCCATCACATTCCAGTGTGGAGGTTTCGCCTGTTACGCGGTCGGTCATCTGGATACTGCTGAGGTGTCCATCTGTTGTATTGAGCACATCGATCTGCTTGTTCCAGACAAATTCGATGTTTTCTGCATTTTGCAGTGGGGTCAGATAACTCTGGGTCGCACGCAGACTGTCGCGGCGGTGTACCAGATAGACCTTCTTGCACATCTTGGAAAGGGTGAGTGCATCTTCGGCAGCCGAGTTGCCGCCGCCTGCCACAACGACGGTCTTGCCGCGGAAGAACATGCCGTCACAGGTCGCACAGTAGGAAACACCGCGTCCGCGCAGGGCTTCTTCGTTGGAGAGCCCCAACAGACGGGGGGAAGCACCAGTTGCAAGAATCACAGCCCTGGCAAGGAACGTGCCTGCGCTGGTGGTGATCTGCTTGGGCTGTGCAGTGAGATCCATTGCGGTCACTTCTGCATATTCGGTCACTGCACCGAAACGCTCTGCGCCGCGCTGCATACGCTCTGCAAGTTCGAATCCGTCAATACCCTCGTCGAATCCGGGGTAGTTGTCCACTTGGGAGGTGGTCGCCATCTGTCCGCCTGCGGAGAGCTTTTCCAGCACCAGCGTGCTGAGACCTGCGCGGACACAGTAAAGCGCCGCAGTATATCCGCCGGGGCCGCCGCCGACGATCACAACATCATAAATCTGTTCCATGATTGGGTTTCCTCCTGTGTTTATCCGCGCTGTGCTGCGATCCATTCCTCAAGCTGTGCCTGAGAGCTTGGCGCGATCAGCTTGTCGCCATGTGTGCCGTTCTGGAACAGATAGAAGGTTGGGATCACCTCTACCTGAAAACGCTGTGCAAGCTCAGGCTGTTCGTCGATGTTGATGGTCGCGATCACAACGTCGCTCTTGCCGTCCATGCGGTGCAGCACCGGCTCGATGCGGCGGCAGTAAACACACCATGGTGCGGAGAACTCAACGAGTACCGGCTGGGTTGCTTCAAGGACTTCTTTATCAAAATTCTCAGTGGTTAAAGTTAACATAAGGAAAACCTCCTGTGTCATCATGTTTTGTTTGTATGCTCATAGTATATCCGAAATGACGATCGTTTGCTGTGACTAAATCACACAAAGGCGATAGAAGCTGCGTAGGGGGAGCGTTCCGATCAATAGCGATCCGAACGGTTGAAGAATGCGGCGGTAAGCTCCAAGGCGGCATTGACCACAAGGCTCAGACCGAAAAAGCGGATCACGAGCCGCGTCACACCGAAGGGGTTCATCAAAATGATCGCCCCGAGTACGATCGGGATGAGCGCGGAAAGCAGGAAAGGGATACGGGCAGGGGTGCGCATCTGGAATGCGTCGATGGCAAAGGGCAGCTTGGAAAATCCGGCAAAAAACAGCAGGGTACCGAGCGTGAAGGGCAGGAAGGACAGGATCAGGCGTGGGAAAAACAGGATGATAAGCCCGATCACCAGCAGGAAAACGCCGATATATGGATCGAGTGGGGCATAGATGCCCTGTTTTTTACTGCGCTGAAAGCGGATCAGCCGCATTGCGGCATAGGTCAGCGCGATCGCGGCGAGGGCAAAGCAGAACAGGCTGCCGCTGATACCGGGATAGCGGATCAAAAAGATGCCAAGGATCAGGGAAAGCAGGGTCATCAGTATGGGGGTTTGGCGGTTGGAGCCGCCCGAAAAAAATACAAACATAATAAGATCTCCTTTATCTTTGCCTTCATTCTAGCACAGCCAAAAGAGAAACGCCAGAACCATCTTTTTTATTTGGGCACACTGACCAGAGAACATGGGGAAATCAAAAAAAGATTGTGTTTTTTGCGGCTATGCGTCTTGCGCAGAATGGTGTATATTAGGATAACCAAAGGGGGAAGTTCGATGACAAAGACTATGACGGAAGGCGGACCAGCACGCCTTATTTTTTTGTTTGCATTGCCGCTGCTGGGGGGAAACCTGTTCCAGCAGTTCTATAATATGATGGATGCACTCATCGTCGGCAATATATTGGGTGTCAATGCGCTTGCAGCAGTTGGTTGCACAGGAAGCATCATGTTCCTGATCTTGGGATTTGCACAGGGCATGACCTCGGGACTGTCCATCGTGACGGCACGACAATTCGGCGCGAACGATCTGGAATATGTGCGGCGCAGCTTTGCCGCCAATATCGTGATCGGTGCAGTGGTCACCGTGATCCTGACCGCGCTCGCTGTGCCGTTTGCCCGTCCGATCCTGCGCATGATGCAGACACCGGAGGCGATCCTCGAGGATGCCTATTCTTATATTGTCGTGATCTATGGTGGTATATTCGCGGCAATGCTGTTCAATGTGTTATCGAATGTTCTGCGCGCCTTGGGGGACAGCCGCACACCTCTGCTGTTTCTCATCATTTCCAGTGTGCTGAACGTCATTTTGGATATCACCTTCATTCGGTATGTACGGCTGGGCGTTTCGGGTGCAGCTTGGGCAACGGTCATTTCTCAGGTCGTATCCGGTGTGCTCTGTATCCTGTACATCAAAAAGAAATTTCCCATCCTGCATGTGCGCAGAGAGGATTTCCATCTGACGGCGGGTGAGATCAAGCAGCATTTGGCTGTCGGTCTGCCCATGGGGTTTCAGGCGTCGATCATCGGCATCGGTGTCATTATTTTGCAGATCGTCCTGAACCAGCAGGGGGAGCAGGCGGTCGCCTCCTATACCGCGGCGCAGAAGATCGAGCAGCTGATCTGCTCGCCGCTCAACTGCTTTGGCATGACGATGGCGACCTATACCGCGCAGAACTACGGTGCCGGAAAGATCGACCGGATTCGCATGGGGGTGCATCGCTGTATGGCAATGTCGCTGAGCTATACGGTGATCATTACCTGTATTGCGCAGTTTGGCGGTGCATCGCTGGTCAATCTGTTCGTTTCGGACACGCCTGAGGTCATTATGATGGCAGAGCAATATCTGCACCTGACCAGCCTGTTTTACTGGACGCTGTCCCTGCTGTTTATTTTGCGCTACACCTTGCAGGGCTTGGGACAGGGGGTTGTCCCGACCATTGCCGGCATCATGGAGCTTTTGATGCGTGCGGTTGGATGTATCGCGTTTGCGGCACCCTTTGGCTTTGCAGGCATCAGCGTTGCGTATGCGCTTGCGTGGCCGGGATCCCTGCTGCCGCTTATGATCTCATACCTGTTTACCATGCGTCGGCTCAGAAAAAATTTTGCGGAAGCAAAAAAGAGCGTGATTTGAGAGTAGCTGCATCCTGAGATTAAGAAAATATGTGCGAAGATAGAACGATATATAAAGTGTGCAGACAGGTAAAACGGTTTACAATGTATCGGCGCACCGATGAAATGATTTCGGGGTAAAACATGGAGGAAACAGAAAAAAGCGCCGCAGGCGTGTGCAGAAAACAACTCCTGTTTGATTTGTGTTTTTCCACACGGCAGGTGGTTTACCTTGGTTTACCATTGCGCGTTTGTATGCAGGAAGAAATAAAATCGCATATTCCTGTTGCATTGGCACAGATGAGAGAACGACCGGATCGGCTGCGATCCGGTCGTTTTTCTGTTTGGAAAACCGATAAAGTTTGCTCAAAAAATCGATCTATTTCACAATTGAGGAGATATGATAGGTGCAATAAGATATAGATAAAAGACGTATCTCTGAAAATTGCACAATCAGGGATTGATATATGGAAAAATATATAGTAATATCACAGTATACTCGTTCCGAGAAAGAAAAAGGGAAGGTGTTTTCACACATGAAAAAGTTGATCTCTGGTGTTTTGGTTTCTTCGATCCTGCTGGGCAGCGGCGCGGTACCGGCGGCTATGGCGGCAGAGGCTTCCGCACAGACGGCGGCAGCTCCGGAAACAAAAAATGCGGCTCATGTACTGCTCAAGAATTACGGACAGTATCTCGCAGGCAGCGTGGAGATGAACCAGAATGAGAATGTAAAGTCCAAGATTACCGCGATCGAGAAAGATGCGGAAAAGGCGATCGCAGCGTATCAGGGGGTAAAAGACCCGTACCACATGTTCGCGGGAGATGCGTTCGATATGAGCGACGAAAAGACCGTCAAGGCAGAGCCGGGCAACTCCAATGCGTTCAACAAGAATGCGCAGTACCTGTTCGACATGGCACTTGCGTATGCAACCAGTGGCTCCAAGTATTATAAGGATGCCGAGCTGCAAAAGAAGATCGTTGAAGCGGTGGATGCATTCTACAATGTGTATAATAAGCACACCTCCTTCAAGGCTGCGGACGGCAGACTGTTCGGCAACTGGTGGAACTGGGAGATCGGTGTCCCGACCGAAATGACCGGTGTACTTGCTCTCATGCAGGAAGAAATCCAGAAGCATGATCCGAAGATGATCGGCAACTTTGTAAAGATGTTTGACAATCATCTCAGATGCGGAAAGAATGGCGACATCGACCTCAAGTCTGCCATGCATACGGGTACGAACCTGATCGATATCACGACCAACCGCATCATTCAGGGCGCGCTCATCGAGGATACCAAGCGCATCGAAAAGGCTGTCAAGGATATGCTGACGGTTTTCGTGCCGATCGACCCGTATCACATCGTGAATAACAATACCGATGGTGTCTATGCGGACGGTTCTTTCATCCAGCATCACCGCGTTGCATACACGGGCTCTTATGGCAAGCTGATGCTCCAGAAGGCGGCATCTTCGCTCTATATCTTACAAGATACGCCGTGGCAGCCCAAGGAGCAGGTCGCGACCATTGAAAACTGGATCTACAAGAGCTTCCTGCCTCTCATTCATGAAGGCTATATGTCCGAGGTCGTAAAGGGGCGTGCGGTTTCCCGTACCAATACCGGCTATTCGGATACGGCTGGCGTGGTAGAGGCCATGACCCTGCTGACCACCTTCCTGCCGGAGGAGAACAGCAAGAAGATGCAGCAGCAGATCAAGCATTTTGTGAAATCCATGCCGGTTGCATTCTCTGCTTCCAGCCTCAACCTGCCTGCGATCGCACCGTTCACCGCGATCATGAACGATGAAAAGATCCAGCCGGCAAGCGTGACCCCGAAGGGCAGCACCGTGTTCAATGCCATGGATCGCAATCTCCAGCGCGCAGACGGTTTCACCTTTGCGCTGTCCAGAAGCTCTGACCGCATTGCAAAGTATGAATACATGAGCGGTGAGAACCTGAGACCATGGTTCCAGGGCGATGGTGCATTCTACCTGTATCTGTCCGGCGTAGACCAGACCAAGCAGTATGGCATCAACTATTTCTCGACCGTCGATCCGCTGCGCCTGCCGGGTACGACCGTTCCGAATGAGCAGCGTAAGACCATTATGGAACTGTATGATGGCAGCTTCACTTATCCGAAGTATGGCCCGAGCAGCGTAGAGCAGAACGACTATGTATACTTCCCGGTTGGAACCAATACCTTCTCTGGCAGTGTAGCTCTGAAGGATGGAAGCGTCAGCATGGCTGGCATGCAGCTTGGGGATGAGAACGCATACGCGGCAAAGAAGGCAGGCAAGTTGCCTGAGGACTTTGTGACCTATAAGAATGCAACAGGCAATAAGTCGTGGTTCATGATGGAGGACAAGATCGTATTCATGGGCTCCGGCATTGGCGATGCAGACAAGCGCGATGTGACCACCACCATCGATAACCGCATGATGGCGGTCGATGCAAAGCCGCAGATCACCGCACAGGGACGCGATGGCAAGGCCCTGACCATCAAGGAAGGTACCTTCGATCCGCAGTGGCTGGCATATCAGGATGACAGCATCAAGGCAAAGGTCGGCTATTACTTCCCGGAGAGCAAGGAGATCAAGATCGCGACCCCGACCATCAAGGGCGAGCAGAAGAATGTCCGCAATGTAGCAAATCAGAAGGAATACCCTGTGACCCAGAAGTACTTCACCATGACCTACGAACATGGCAAGAAGGCAGAGGACGCTTACAGCTATGTCATGCTGCCCAATGCGACCGCAGAAAGCATGAAGCAGTATGCGGCAAAGCCGGATGTCAAGATCCTCGAGAATTCCAAGAGCATCCATGCTGTACAGGACACCGAGGGGCAGGTCACAGCCGTGAACTTCTTTGAAGCAGGAAAGACTGCCGGGATCAAGGCTTCCAAGCCGGTCTCTGTTCTGATGAAGCAGGCGGATGGCAAGATCACGGTTGCACTGTCCGATCCGCTGTTCCGTCAGGACAGCATCGAGCTGGTACTGGATATCCCGAATGCAAAGATCGTCAGCAAGGATGAAAAGATCCAGGCGACTGCAAATAAGGAGAATGTACAGCTCAAGTGCAACACCAAGGAGCTGTATGGTAAGTCCTTGGAGATCACACTGGAAGTACAGGCATAAATTGACCCGATATCAGACCGTTCTGAGGGCGGCACAGCGAATGCTGTGCCGCTTTTTTGCGCAGGACAGGAGATCCGGCTGACGGATTTTGGGAGATGGGAAGGGTTTATATAATTTTTACAATGCTCCTATCTTTTTTCCACTTTTCTTTGGCGGATATTTCGGGTATACTGGAAATAAAGCCGAGGCAAGATTGGCTGTATGAAAGAGACATCTATCGTAGGGTGGAGAGGAGCCGACAAATGAAAAAAACCGTAAAATATATCACTGCAGTGAGCCTGACCGCTGCAATGTGCATGAGTTTGAGCCCATATCCCGTCGCGGCAGCGGCAGCGCCTGCAATCCATGTGACCGAAGAAAATACAGCACCGGGACTTGTGATGGAAAAACTTCCGGAGTCCTCTTATTGGTTTCCGGAGCAGCTGTTGGAATGGGATGCCAAGAAGGATCCCGATCTGCAGCATAATATCAGCCATGTGCCGCTGGCAAAGCGTGTGGAGAAATCCAAACGCAAGCCGGTCAATGATACCCAGAATCCGGATACCAAGGTCATGGCGATCTCGATCATGAATACCAGCACGAGCGGCAATGCGCCGCATGGCCTCAATGAAATGGACAGCAACACATTCACCTTCTGGCAGTATGTGGATCTGCTGGTTTACTGGGGCGGCTCTTCGGGGGAAGGGCTCATCGTGCCGCCCAGTCCGGATGTCACCGATGCCGCACATAAGAATGGTGTGCCCGTGATCGGGACCGTGTTTTTCCCGCAGGACGTTGCAGGTGGAAAGATCGAGTGGCTGGATACCTTCCTGAAGCAGGATGCAGCCGGAAAGTTCCCGATGGCAGATAAACTCATTGAGGTTGCAAAGACCTATGGGTTCGATGGCTGGTTCATCAATCAGGAGACGGACAACGAAAAGAACGGCGGCTTGAAGCCGGAATATGCCTCCAAGATGCAGGCATTCATCAAACAGTTCAAGCAGAAAGCACCGGAGCTGGAGCTTGTTTGGTATGATTCCATGACCAGGACCGGTGCGATGGACTGGCAGAACGCGCTGACGCAGGAAAACCTGATGTTCCTGCAGGATGCAGAGGGCAAGCCGGTCGCAGATGACATGTTCCTCAACTTCTGGTGGACGAACAAGAATCTGGCAGAGAAAAAACTGCTGGAAAGCTCTGCAAAGCTGGCGACAGAAAAGAAGATCGATCCCTATGCACTCTATGCCGGTGTCGATATCCAGAGCAAGGGATATGAGACCCCGATCCGCTGGGATCTGTTTGAGAAGAAGGAGGGCGGTACCCATACTTCGCTGGGTCTGTACTGCCCAAGCTGGACCTATACCTCAGCAAGCGACCAGCAGGATTTCCTGAAGAAAGAGTCCGCACTCTGGGTCAATGCACAGGGCGACCCGTCTGCAAAGATGACCTATACTTCACCGGATCAGTGGCGCGGGGTTTCGCGCTATGTAGTAGAGCGTTCCGCGATCACGGGCACGCCGTTCGTGACCAACTTCTCGCTGGGCAATGGTGCGAGCTTCTTCCGTCAGGGACAGGAAGTGTCCAAGATGGACTGGAACAACCGCAGCCTGTCCGATCTCCTGCCGACCTATCGCTTCCTGATGACACATACCGGAAGCAACAAGCTGGAGGCTTCCTTTGACAATACACAGGCTTGGTATGGTGGAAATTCCATCAAGCTGGCAGGCAGCATGGAAGCAGGCAAGGCAAGCAAGATCACGCTTTACAGCGCCGATCTGCCCATTACGAAGGACACCCTCTGGACGACCACGGCAAAGGCGTCGGTGCCTACCAGATTGCAGCTGATCGCCACCTTGGAGGACGGAACAGAGCAGTGCATTGCAGCAGATCAGGAGATCGGCGCAGACTGGACGACCGTGAAATTCGATGGATCCAAGCTGGCGGGCAAGCGTGTACAGCGTATCGCGTATGAACTGACGGCATCCAAGGCAGCACCGGAATATACCTTCCATTTTGGCAATATCTCCGTATATGAAAAACCACAGATCCAGAATGCAAAGGTTTCCGCGCTCAAGGTCGATGGAACGGAATTTGACGAGGATGCAATGTTTGCAGGGGCCCGTCTGTCGTGGAAGGCGGAGGGCAATGCGCCATACTATGAGGTGTACCGCGTCAATGCGGATGGATCGCGCTCTTAGATCGGGGTTTCCAACACCAACAGCTACTAAGTCAATGCCCTGCCGCGTGAGGGCGAAAGCAATACGACCAAGTTTGCGGTCGTTCCGGTCGATCTCAGCCAGACACAGGGCGCGGAAACGACCGCGCAGATGGCGTGGCCCAACAACAGCCTGCCCAAGGCTGGCTTCAAGGCTTCCAAAACGCTGGCTGCACCCAAGGAGACCATTACTTTCACGAGCACAAGCTCGCTCAATACCAAGGATGTGGCATGGGAGCTGCCGGGTGCGAGCAAGACACAGGCAGACGGGGAGACCGTCAGCGTTACCTATGACAAGCCGGGCACTTATGATGTCACCGTGCGCGTGAAGAACAGTGCCGGCACAGATGCAAAGACCGTCAAGGGCTGCATCGTCATTGCAGAGAATGCAAAGACCCTCAAAAATCTGTCACAGGGTAAGACTGCGGCGGCGTCTTCCTTTGTCAATGAAAACGAGGCCCCAAAATTTGCACTCGATGGCGACCTCAAGAAGAAATGGTGTGCCGTTGGGACACCGCCGCATGAGATCACCATCGATCTCGGAAGCGTCAATCAGGTCAGTGAAGTTGTGATCGCGCATGCACAGGCAGGCGGTGAAGGCGCAGACATGAATACCAAGGCGTATACCATTTCGGTCAGCGCAGATGGAAAGGACTTTCAGGAGGTCGTGAATGTGACACGCAATGCGGAGGGACAGACCAAGGACACCTTCGCGCCCGTCGCGGCACGCTACGTCAAGCTGAAGATCCATAAGCCTACACAGGGTTCAGATACCGCGGCCCGTATCTACGAGGTACAGGTATTTGGATTGCCCAATCCATAATATCGCACTCCGATTTTGCCGAGGGGGCGCAGATCGCGATCTCACCCCCTCGGCAGACCTCACACCAGAGATTCATCACTTGTGATGTGTCTCTGGTGCTCTCTTTTTTAGGGGACAGGATGCACCTTATGAAAAGGTAGAATATGACACGGATTTCTAAATTTATTCCACTAGGAAGAAACGGACAGTCCTGATACAATGAAACCAATCAAGTAAGGGCAAGGAGTATATCCGAAATGGAGAAAGAACGATCACAGCCGATGCAGGCTTTTTTAGAGAAGCTCAGCGAGCGGGCGGCAGCATATCCCGCATTGATGGAGCAGTTTATCACCTGCTATACCAATACATTGGATACCACGGTCAAGCGCATGGCAGATGGAACGGTACATGTCATTACAGGGGATATCCCTGCAATGTGGCTCAGGGATTCCACGGCACAGCTGCGGCCATATCTGTTTTTGGCAAAGGAAGATCCCGAAGTGCTGGACTTGCTGGTTGGCTTGGTCAAGCGGCAGTTTTTCTATCTGTCCCTCGATGTATATGCCAATGCATTCAATGACAGCCCGAGCGGGGCCTGCTGGGAGAAGGACGACCCCGATCAAAGCCCGTGGGTATGGGAGCGCAAGTTCGAGATCGACTCCCTGTGCTATCCCATTCAGCTTGCCTATTTGATCTGGAAGAATACAGGCTGCATCCGGCAGTTCGATGACAGCTTCCGGAAAGGCGTGCGAGAGATCCTCGATGTGTTCCGCACTGAGCAGGATCATGAGGGCGCGTCGGCGTATCGCTTTGTGCGCACGGGCAGCTATTTCACCGATACCCTGTCCCGTGACGGCAAGGGCGCGCTGACGAAGCCCAATGTGGGACTCATCTGGTCGGGCTTCCGTCCCAGTGACGATGCCTGCACCTATGGATATCTCATCCCGTCCAATATGTTTGCCGTTGTGGTGCTTGGATATGTGGAGGAGATCGCAGAGCAGATCCTGAGGGATGCATCCCTTGCCGAAGAAGCACGTCGGATGAAAGAGCAGGTACAGGGCGCGATCGAGCAGCTTGGACGCACGAAAAAAGAGGGCTTTGGAGAGATCTACGCCTATGAAACCGATGGCTATGGAATGTATAACCTGATGGATGATGCAAACGTACCGAGCCTGCTTGCCATGTCCTATCTGGGGTATCCGGCAGATCCTGACGTGATGGAAAACACACGCCGGTTCATTTTGAGCGAGGCAAACCCCTATTACTATGCAGGTACGGCTGCGGCAGGGGTCGGCAGTCCGCATACACCGGCGCGTTATATCTGGCATATCGCGCTGGCTGTGCAGGGGCTGACGGCAGCTACGCAGGAAGAGAAGCTGGAGCTGCTGCAAAAGATGGCAGGCACGACCGGCGGAACGGGTGTCATGCATGAGGGCTTCCATGTGGATGATCCCGCGAGCTATACGCGCGAATGGTTTTCGTGGGCGAATGCCATGTATGCAGAGCTGTTTTTGGATGCGATGGGATATCGTCTGGACATCTGACAAACATAGAATTTTTACAGAAAAGATAGAAAATCGAAAATTGTTCCTGTGGTCGATTTTCGATACAATAGATACAAAGGATTCCAACCCAATGGGAGGTACTTATGTTTTTAACCGAAAGAAAACTGGAACGCAGAATCAATGAAGTACGCGAGTATTGCTACCGCGATGTAACTGCACTCAAAGAGTTTGCAGTGTGTGAGGATACACAGGGCGTCGTCAATCCAACGGTGCCGACGGATTTTTCCGGATGGGACACCATCCATGTCGGAGACTGCTGGAGCGGCCGTGACCGATACCTCTGGATGCATAAGGAGATCACCATTCCCGCAGAGTGGAAGGGTCGCCGCGCGGTCGGCATTTTCGATTTCGGCAACACGGGCGCCGGCAACAATGCAGGCTTCGAGGCGATGTGCTATATCAATGAAAAGCCTTATCAGGGCGTGGACGTCAACCATAAGGAAGTATTCTTTCCGGAGGAGCTGTATGGAACGACCTTCCGCCTGACCTTCCGTCTGTGGTCCGGTCTGGAGGGCGGCGGTGTGCCGCGTCCGCAGGAGCATAAGATCGCCCGCGCAGATCTCGCTTGGCTGGACGAAAAGACCGATGACTTCTACTATCTGGGGCATCTGGTTTGGGACACCGTGCGCGAACTGGCAGACGGCGACCCGATCAAGAACGATCTCAGGAATGCACTCGATGAGGCCTGCCACCACATCGACTGGTCCTATCCGGGCAGCGAGGAATTTTACGAATCGGTACATACGGCAGATGAAGTGCTCAATGAGAAGATCGACGGCATGGACAAAAGATCTCTCGTAGAGGTGCGCTGTGTCGGCCATACCCATATCGATGTGGCTTGGCTGTGGCGGCTCAAGCACACCCATGAGAAGATCTCCCGTTCTTTCTCCACCGTACTGCGTATGATGGAGATGTTCCCAGAGTATATTTTCCTCCAGACACAGCCGCAGCTGTATGCGTATATCAAGGAAGATTTTCCGGAGATCTACGAGGAAATGAAGAAGCGCATTGCAGAGGGACGCTGGGAAGTGGACGGCGGCATGTGGGTCGAGGCAGACTGCAACCTCACAAGCGGCGAATCCCTGACCCGTCAGATCCTGCTGGGCAGCAAGTTCATCAAGGACGAGTTCGGCAAGGACGTGGAATACCTGTGGCTGCCTGATGTATTCGGTTACTCCTGGGCACTGCCGCAGATCCTCAAGAAGTCGGGCATCGATATGTTCATGACGACCAAGATCAGCTGGAACCAGTACAATAGAATGCCCCATGATACCTTCCACTGGAAGGGCATCGACGGAAGCGAGGTCCTGACGCACTTCATCACCACACCGGAGCCGTGGAACCAGCCGGGCTCGTGGTTCTACACCTACAATGGTCTGCTGACGGCAAAGACAGTCAAGGGCGTATGGGATGCTTACAGCGAAAAGGACGTAAACAAAAACCTGCTGATCTCCTACGGCTACGGAGATGGCGGCGGTGGTGTCAACCGTGACCTGCTGGAACGCCGTCGCCGTATCGACAAGATCCCGGGTCTGCCATCGCTCAAGACTTCCACCGCGCGTGAATATTTCCGCGATCTCAAGGAGACCATCAAGAACACCGATCGCTATGTACATACATGGGATGGTGAACTGTATCTGGAGTATCACCGCGGCACATATACCAGTCAGGGCTATAACAAGCGCATGAACCGCAAGATGGAGCTCCTGTACCGTCAGGCAGAATGGATGACCGCAATGCAGGCAGTCATGCAGGGAAAGCTGGACGAGGCCCAGCAGGAGGCCCTGAGCGAGGGATGGAAGATCATCCTGACCAACCAGTTCCATGACATCATTCCGGGCTCGTCCATCCATGAGGTCTATGAGGATTCCCGCAAGGATTACCAGAAGACACAGGAGATCGCACAGTCTGTCGTGGACGCATATCTTGAGCAGAATGTTGCAAAGAAAGCAGATGCGTTTACCGTATACAATGCTTCCGGCTGGGCACTCGACGAGATCGTTGCAGTACCGACGACCGAGCAGGGCATCTTTACCGATGCAGAGGGCAATGTGCTGCCTGCACAGCGTGCCAAGGATGTCACCTATGTCAAGGTGGACAACATCCCGGCTATGGGCCATAAGGTCATTGGCTTCCAGACTGGTACACCGGAGATGGCAAAGTCCCCGTTCACCGTGGATGGCAAGAAGATCGAGACCCCATTCTACCTCATCGAACTCAACGAGTACGGTCAGATGGTACGTCTGTTCGACAAGGACAACCAGCGCGAAGTGCTCGCGGCAGGTGAGCGCGGCAATGTGCTCCAGATGTTCGAGGACAAGCCGATCGATAACGACGCATGGGATATCGATATCTTCTATCAGCAGAAGATGCGCGAGATCACCGATCTGACCGTGATGGAGGTCAAGGAATGTGGTCCGCTCCAGCTCGTGCTGCACATGGAATGGACGTACATGAAGACGCGCATTGCGCAGGATATGGTACTGTACAGCACGGAACGCCGCATCGACTTCAAGACCGACGTGGACTATCAGGAGCGTCAGCAGCTGCTCAAGGCGGCATTCACCGTCGATGTGCGCACGACCTACGCGACCTACGATATCCAGTACGGCAATGTGCGCCGTCCGAACCATTGGAACACCAGCTGGGATCAGGCACGCTTCGAGTCCGTCGGGCATCGCTTTGCCGATCTGTCCGAGCGCGGCTTCGGCGTGAGCCTGCTCAATGACTGCAAGTATGGCTATGATATCAAGGACAATGTTATGCGTCTGTCCCTGCTCCGTTCGGGCAAGCAGCCAGACCACTTGCAGGATGTCGGACAGCATACGTTTACCTATGCACTCCTGCCGCACAGCGGAGACTTTGTAGCAGGCGGTGTGGTACAGTCTGCACATGCCCTGAACAACCCGATGCTGGTGGCAGCCGGTGCAGATGGGATCGCATGTGACAGCTTCTTCACCATCGACAATGACCAGATCGAGATCGATGCCGTTAAGAAGTCTGAGGATGGCAAGTATCTTGTAGTACGCTTCCATGACTTTGCAGGAAGCAAGCAGAAGGTTTGCCTGACACCGGCCTTTTCCCATAAGTGCTGGACGGAAGGCGATCTGCGTGAGCGTCCGATCGGAACGGCAAGCACAGAGCACAAGGTCTGCATGAGCCTGCATCCCTATGAGATCAAGACCGTTTTGTTTGAACTGTAAGAAAGTATGAGGAAAAGGAGAGAGCAGTTTGTTGGGTGACGTATTTCGCATCGATAATATTTTGAATGCCTGTGAGAAGATCCTGTATTTTTTGAAGGTGAACCTGCTGTTTTTGGTGTGCAATACACCGGCGCTGCTCTTTGTCCTCTTTCTGGGTGTGGGGGAGATCCGAACCTATCTGCCCCTGTTCCTGCTCAGTCTGGTGCCGATGGGGCCGGCCTTGAGTGCGGTGTTCTTTTCCATGAACCGCCTGCTCCATCGGCATGATACGACGGCGTGGAGCGATTATCGGGAAGGCTATACCGATGCATGGGGACAGAAAATGGCGATCTCGGCGGCACACATGCTGCTCATCTGGATGTTCTGGACGAATATCGAGTTCTTTTCCCTCTCCCTGCCCGTGTTCCCACTGCTCATTTTATTTGTTCTGCTGTTTGCGGCGATGGTGCTGGTGACCCCAAATCTGTACTTGCTTGCAGCACGCTATCAGATGTCCTTTCGCGATATCTGGAAGGGGGCATTGATGCTGATGCTCACGCGTCCCCTGCTCACACTGAGCAACTGTATCATTTTTGCCTTCGCGCTCATGCTGTTTGAGATCCGCGCGGGTACGATGATCCTGTTTTTGGCAAGTATCTATGGATTTTTGACGGTGTTTATGCATCAATCCGTATTCAAACTGCTGGATGATATGAAGACCGATCGAGAGAGCTGAAACAAGCTCTCTCTTTTTGCATTGTATCGGGACGGATCTTTTTGCGTCCCCTTAAAAACTGGAAAAATTTGTGATATAATAAAAGCAAAATCGGGATGGGGTCTATGGAAATGGATTGTTTTGAATGATTTTTGCTTTGAAAAAAATGAGGAGACAGACAGGCTTGCAAAGAAAAAAACAGCTATATTTTAAGTTATTTCGGATCTATACAGCCATCGTGTGTACGGTGGTCCTTGTTTTGGTGGTGTATTTTGCGCTCGCCTTTCGGCATAATCTGGCAGAAACGAGAACACAGGATGCAGGTGTGATCTGTCAGCGTGCAACGGAATATTTACAGGACGAAAAGGAGATCGCAGACTATCTGTACAATACATTGTATCGCACACCGCAGGAGATGGATGACCTGATCGCGTATCTGGAGCTGGATGCACAGGCGTATTGGAACCGGAGGCTCGATCACTATGCGGCGTCAGGCAACCTCAATCATATCAGCTTTGACACATTTTTGAACAGTGCATTTGAGATGGACAAGCGTCTCATGCGCATCGAGCTGATCGGCTATCCCACGATGGAAATGACCATTTGCGAGAAGCGTGCACGGTTTTCCGGACGGGACGGGAAGCAAAGGCTGGAGGAGCTGACAACGGGCAAGATCGCACCCAACGAGATCGTATTCCAGCGCGAGGTGCGCGATCCGGATACGCTGGAAGCAAAGGGCAGCATCGTATTCGTATTTGATGGGCGAGGGGCCCTCCCGACGGTGCGCGAAAGCTGGGTGGATACATTCGTTACCTATCGGCAGGTACAGCCCATCCTGAATACAGAGGGATTTGAACGCCGGACAGCACATTTGGATCAGTGGCAGAAGGATAAAATCACGGATACTGCGGCATACAAGCTGTTCCAGACCTCGGTGGAGGACTATCAGATCTATGTGTTCCTCGATCGGATCCAAGCCGCAGTCCTGCCGCCGGAAACACTCTTGATGATCGTGGGGATCGGGATACTGGTTCTGGTGGCAAGTATCTTCTGTGTGCATATCTACATCAAGCGGCTCACCGGACGGGTCGGGGGGATCCTTTCTGGTATGGATCGTGTCAAGCAGGGAGATTTCAATGCCCGTTTGGAGACGACACAGCATGGCGATGAGCTCGACATGATCGCGGAGGATTTCAATGATATGTGCGATAAGCTGCGTGAGCATATCCGATGCCGCTATCTGGCGGAGATCGAGCGCAAGAATGCCGAGCTTGAGGCGTGGCAAAGCCAGATCAATCCCCATTTTCTGTATAATACACTGGAAGCCATTCGCATGAAAGCCATCTGCAACGGACAGCGTGAGATCGGAAAGATGCTGTACAGTATGTCGGTTTTGTTCCGCAGTCAGCTCAAGGAAGCGGATTGGATCACGGTCGAGCAGGAGCTGGCATATTGCAGGCAGTATCTGGAGCTGTTCGAGTATCGATATCCCGATCTCTTTACCTATGAGATCGTATGTCCGCCGGAGCTCCTGACACAGCAGGTGATGAAGTTCATCCTACAGCCCATTCTGGAAAATTATTTCATCCATGGCATCCGCAGCCAGCAAACGGACAACCATTTGCAAATCATCGTGGAGCAGCCGGCACAAACGCTGTGCTTCCGTGTCATCGACAATGGACGCGGGATGGATGCGCAGGAGATCGCGCAGCAGAACGAGGCATTGCGCCACGCGCTCGATCACAAATTCGAGAAAAAGTCCATTGGAGTGAATAACGTCAATCGCCGGATCCAGGCGATCTATGGAGATGCCTACGGGATCCAAATGCAGGCGGCTGCCGGAGGCGGACTGGAGGTCTGCATCATGGTCGGAGAAAGAGAGGAAACATGAAGCGAGTTGCGTTGGTAGAAGATGAAGAACTGATCCTGCAGGGATTGCGCTATCTCATCGATTGGGAGGCGCTGGATATGCAGGTCATCCACATGGCGCACAATGGGCGGGAGGCTCTGGACTGCATCGAGCGGGAGCCGGTCGATCTCATTGTGACCGATGTGGAAATGCCGGAGATGGACGGTATCGCACTGATCCGCGCCGTGCGGGAGCAGAGCGCACGCACCCGCTGCCTCATCCTGTCCGGAGCCGATGACTTTGAATATGCACGTTCGGCACTCAAGCTGGATGTCGAGGACTATATCCTCAAGCCCATCGACGAAGTGCATCTGACACAGGCCCTCGTCAATGCCGCACAGCATTTGGATGAGATCGACGCGCAGAAAAATGAACGCGCGGATGATAAGATCACATGGCTCAAATTCCTGAGCGGTAAGATGGAGCCAAGGGAGCGGCAGCGATTCTGTCTGGAACTGCCTGAGCTGCACACAGGACAGCAGATCTATACGGCGATCATGCGTATGGATCTCGATACGCTGGGAGAAGCGAGCGGCATTGAGCATATCAAGCGTGTCCTGCGAGGCATGATACCGGATGTGTATGTCATCCATCTGACGGCAGAGGCCATGGTGCTGTTCCTGTATTGCACGGAGGACAAGGACGAGGAATGGGCAAAAAAGCTGCTGAGTGACTTTCAGGATGCGCTGGAAAGCGATCAGGGCATCATGAGCTTCATCACCATCGGCGCGGCAGTCGGCAGCTGTGAGGCTTTGCCGGACAGCTACCGTATGGCGTACCATTTGCAGCGATACCGCATCTTGAGTGGGTATGGACAGTGCCTTACAGAGGAGCATATCCGCAGCCGCCGCGCTTCGGATATTGCGATCGATCAGGCACGTCTGCGCAAGAGCATCCTCAATAAGGATCAGGACGATGCACTGCAATATCTGGAGGATCTCTTTATCGGGCATCTGCAATCCGAGGTGGATGTGGATGTGCCCTATCAGATCGTCCTCAAGATCGTGATGCTGCTGCAGGATATCAAGGTGGAATATCAGATCGATCAGGCCTCTGAGACGCAGGGACTGTCCGAGATGATCGAAAAGATCTATCGGGCGCGGGATATTTTTGCCCTGCGCACCATGCTGATGCTGGAGATCACAGCGATCATTACCCAGCTGCACGCAGAAAAGTCTCAATATACACCGGTCGTGCGCCAGATCATGCGCGAGGTGCAGGAAAATTATAAGGAGAATATGAACCTCAAGATGCTCTCCTATAAGTACCACATGAACACCTCTTATCTGGGACAGATCTTCCAGAAGGAGGTCGGCTGTACCTTCAACCAATTCCTGAGCAATACCAAGATCGAAAAGGCGCGCGAGCTGATCCTGCATACCAATCTGAAAATCAACGATATCGCACAGGAGGTCGGATATCCGGATACGAGCTACTTTTATCGCAAGTTCAAGCAGTATTACGGGGTCTCTCCGGCTTCTCTGCGCAGTATGAAAAAATATTGATCCCGCTCGACGAGGCGGCAAAGTGGACAAATTATGGCAAGTGGAAAAATTCTAGTTTTCCTGCCATGGATTTGTCCATTTTTTATGTCCATCTTCCTATAAAATGTACAACAAACCTAAAACATTTCTACTCGAACTTTGGCGGGCCTTCAGGTAATATTTATAGTATAAGAAACATGGTTCTGACCGTTCTCGGTCGTACTGGTGTCTCAAAAGGAGGAAACAATATGGAAAAGAAAGGAAAGAAGACAGGTGCGCTGGCACGCTTCAAGGCAAACAAAGAACTGTTTTTGCTGAGTCTGCCCGGTGCGGTATGGTTCCTGTTGTTCGCTTATCTGCCGCTCTTTGGCGTGCTGGTTGCGTTCAAGCAGTATCGTCTGTCCGGCGGCTTCTTTGAGAGCCTGATCACCAGTAAGTTTGTGGGACTGGACAACTTTAAGTTCCTGTTCAGCAGCGGTGATGCATGGCTCATCGTGCGCAACACCATTCTGTACAATGCGTGCTTCATCGTACTGGGCATCGTCCTGCCGATCATTGTCGCTCTGATGCTCAACGAACTGCGCAACAAGGGCATGGCAAAGATCTACCAAAGCTCGATGTTCCTGCCGTACTTCTTGTCCTGGGTCGTTGTCAGCTATTGTGTGTATGCCTTCCTCAGTCCGGAGAAGGGTTACTTCAATGTACTGCTCCAGCAGCTTGGCTATGAAGGGGTATCCTGGTACACCGAGTCCGCGTTCTGGCCGTTCATCATCATTTTCATGAGCCAGTGGAAGGGCATCGGCTATAACACCGTTGTATATCTTGCGTCCATCTGCGGCATCGATAAGACCTACTATGAGGCGGCTGTCATCGACGGCGCGACCAAGTGGCAGCAGATCTGCTACATCACCTTGCCGCTCCTGCGTCCGGTCGTGCTGATCCTGCTCATTATGGCAGTCGGCGGTATCTTCAAGGCAGATTTCGGTCTGTTCTATCAGCTGCCACGTGACTCCGGCCCGCTGTATCCGGTGACCAACGTACTCGATACTTATATTTTCCGTGCGCTCAAAACCAATGGCGAGATCGGTATGAGCTCCGCGGCTGCATTGTTCCAGTCCACAGTCGGCTTTGTCCTGATCCTGGCTGCCAATAAGCTGGTCTCCAAGGTGGATCAGGAAAATGCACTGTTCTAAGAGGAGGGAAACACAATGCTCAAAGAAAAATGGCAGGCGCGCAATCGGGAAAAGCGATTGCAGCAGCAGGAGGCTGTTCGAAGCGAATACAGCATGATCCGCAAGCCCACCAATGTGCTGTTCAATGCGATCATGATCCTGCTCTCACTTATCAGTGTGATCCCGTTCATCTTCGTCATCATCATCTCACTGACCGATGAAAATGCACTGGCAATGAATGGATATCGATTCATTCCGGAGAAATGGAGCCTGCATGCGTACAATTATATTCTGGAATCTGGGGAAAGCATCCTGCGCAGCTATGGCGTGACCATTCTGGTCACAGTGCTGGGTACGGTGATCGGTCTGTTCCTCATTGGTACCTATGCATACGCGCTTTCACGCAAGACCTATGCATATCGCTCCTTTTTCACCAAGGTCATCACCATCCCCATGCTGTTTTCGGGCGGCATGATCGCAAACTATCTGGTCGTGACCAAGGTGCTGATGCTCAAGGATACCATTTGGGCACTGATCCTGCCGCTGTGCATGAACTCGTTCAATATCATCGTACTGCGCACCTTCTTCAAGACCAGTATTCCGGATGCCGTCGTAGAGTCTGCGAAGATCGACGGGGCCTCGGAGTGGCGTCTGTTCTTCAAGATCGTCATCCCCATGGCACTTCCGGGGCTTGCGACCATCGGCCTGTTCCTCACGCTGGGATATTGGAACGACTGGTTCAACGCCATGATGTATATCGACAATCAGGATCTCATCCCGCTCCAGTATCTGCTCATCAAGATCGAGAGCTCGATGGACTTCCTCATCAGCAACAAGGCGATGATGGGTATCGATGGCATTACCGCAGCGGCAAATCTGCCCAAGGAGACCATCAAAATGGCGATCGTTGTTATCTCGACGCTGCCGATCATCTTCGCATATCCATTCTTCCAGAGATATTTTGTCAATGGCCTGACCATTGGCGCAGTTAAGGAATAAAAAGCAGGAGGTATTTCACAATGAAAAACGGATTTTGGAAACGCGCGGTGGCGATGGGCTGCGCGGCAACCATGACGGCTGGTATGCTGGCCGGATGTGGAAGCAAGGCAGAGACCAACGAAAATGGCGACGAGGTCGTCGAGCTCGTATGGTATCAGGTCGGTGACGCGCAGAAGGATGCGCAGATGGTCATCGATAAGGTCAACGAGTACACCATGAACAAGATCGGTGTAAAGCTCAAGGTCAACTATGTTGGCTGGGGTGACTACAACCAGAAGATGCAGGTCATCATCAACACCGGTGATACTTGGGATCTGTGCTTTACATCTTCTTGGGCAAACGACTATCTGCAAAACGTAAACAAGGGCGCGTTCCTCGAACTGGACGAACTGCTCCAGAATCAGGGCAAGGAAGTTTTCGATGCAGTCGATCCTCGCTTCTGGGAGGCTGCCAAGGTGAATGGCAAGATCTATGGCGTACCGAGCGAGAAGGAGATCGGTACGAACATGATGTGGGTATTTACCAAGGAATATGTGGATAAGTACAACATCCCGTATCAGGATCTGCACACGCTGGAGGATCTGGAGCCGTGGCTCAAGCTCATCAAGGAAAATGAGCCCAATGTCGTACCGCTCTATCTGACCCGTGACTATACCGCACCGACTTACATGGATAAGATCCAGGATCCGGTCGGTGTTGAGTACGGCGACAAGGATCTCGTGGTGAAGAACGTGCTGCAGACCGAAAAGATGCAGTCTACCCTCAACACCATGCGCAAGTATTATAAGGACGGCTACATCAACAAGGATGCCGCAACCACAAGCGATGACAAGTCCATCAAGCGTTTCGTGACCAAGGGCGACGGTCAGCCGTATGCCGAGCTCATCTGGAGCAAGGATCTGGGCTATGAAGTCGTTGCAAGCTCCATCATGGATCCGCAGGTGACCAATGGCTCTGCACGCGGTGCGCTGACTGCCATCAACAAGAATACCAAGCATCCGGAGAAGGCAGTGGAATTGCTCAATCTCATCAATACCGATCAATATCTCAGAAACCTCTTGAATTATGGCATAGAAGGTGTACACTGGGATAAGGTACCAGTGGATGAAGCAGAACTGAAGGCTGCGGAAGGCAAGCCCTATATCTATGACTGCAAGGTCAAGCTCAATGAAGAAAAGCGTAAGGACTACTCCGTTCCGTACTGGGTACAGGGCGGTCTGTTCAGCACCTACGTTATGGACAATGAGCCGATCGATAAGTGGGCGACCTTCAAGGAATTCAATGATACCGCAGATGAAGCACCCTCCTTCGGATTTGACTTCAACCTCGATCCGGTCAGCACTGAGGTCGCAGGCTTCCGCAATGTACTCGATGAGTTCGGCAGAGCTCTGTACACGGGCAGCGTAGAGCCGGCTGATTATCTCGCGCAGATGCAGAAGAAGCTGGAAGCGACCGGGATCCAGAAGGTGATCGACGAGATGCAGCGTCAGATCGACGAATGGAAGGCTGCAAAGTAAAGGATTGATAAAATATGCAGGCAAAAGACGTTTTACGGAAAGTCGGTCACATGCACCAGCTGGCTGATGTGGTGCCCGTCACCTTTGGGGACGGACGCGCACAGGGCATGGAAGGCTGGATGGTCAGGAACGGAGCACTTCAGTTCACGGTCATGAAGGACAAGTGTCTGGATCTGGCAGAGGTATCCTATCGCGGAGCAAACATCAACTTCCTCTCCAAGCCCGGCTTGCAGGGGCGCAATCACTATGACACCAATGGGCAGGAAGCACAGCGCAGCATTATGGGCGGCATGCTGTTCACCTGCGGCTTGGAAAATATTTGTCCGCCGTATCATACAGCGGACAAGGATTACCCCATGCACGGACGGATCCGCACGACACCGGCAGAGCACACCGGCGTGACAACACGCTGGACGGAGGATGGATATGAGATGTCCATCCATGGTGAAATGCGCGAAGCGGAACTGTTCGGAGAAAATATGGTACTGCGGCGCACGATCACCACCTGTTATCCGAACAACGAGATCAAGATCTGTGATGTGGTGGAAAATCAGGGCTTCCGACCGGAGCCGATGATGCTGCTCTACCATTTCAATGTGGGCTATCCGCTGCTCGATGAGGGCACAGAGATCATCCTGCCGACCCGCAAGGTGACGCCGCGCGATGCGGTGGCTGCACAGCATGTAGATGCGTGGGATCACATGGAAGCCCCCATCGACAATGAGCCGGAGTATGTGTTCCTGCACGAGCTGGAGGAAGATGAAGATGGCAATACCTTTGCAGCCGTGCTCAATGAAAAGCTGGGGCTGGGATTGTGCATCACCTTCGCAAAGAAGAACCTTCCCTATTTCATGCAGTGGAAATCTCTGGCGAGCGGCGACTATGTTCTGGGTCTGGAGCCTGCAAACTCCAGCGTATATGGACGGGCCTATCATGAGGCGCAGGGAGATCTGCACCATCTGGAGCCGTTCCAGTCTGAAACCATGGAGCTGACACTGCGTATTTTGGAACCGGATGCGTTCGATGCGATCCGGAAAAAGGCAAAATAAAATGCGCGAAGCCGGATGCGTTCGGCCGTGATCTGGACAAGCAGATTTTTTCAAGAGCGGAGCATTGTCTTCGCTCTTTTGCTTAATAAACCCCGTGGAACAGACGATATTATGAAAGGGATATTCCCGATCGAAAAAATACGAGAGGATGATACGATGAAAGAGATGCACCTGTCACAGGGCTGGAAAATGCGCTGCGTACAAGATGCTGCATGGCAGACAGCAGAAGTGCCGGGAACGGTGTATACCGACCTGCTTCGTAACGGAGAGATCCAGGATCCGTTCTGGAAGGATCGTGAGGACTCGATCTGTGCGCTGATGGACAAGGACTATGAGTATGAACTGCGGTTTACACCGGAGCAGGGGATCCTGCAGGCAGACCGCGCGATCCTGCACTTTGACGGACTGGATACCGTAGCAACGATCTACTGGAACGACGAAATGCTGGGCGAGGCATATAACATGCATCGTGAGTGGGAATTCGACGTGACCGATCGTTTGCAGGATGGCGAGAATGTACTGCGTGTCTATTTCCATTCTCCGCTGGCATACATTGCAGAAGCATATAAGAAATATGGCAATATCGGAAACGATGACACCTATGAAGGCTTCATGCATCTGCGCAAAGCGCATTATATGTTTGGCTGGGACTGGGGCGCACATCTTCCGGACGCGGGTATCTTCCGTCCGGTCAAGCTGCTGGGCATCGAGAAGGCACGCATCGAAAGCGTCTATGTGCGCCAGAAGCACACAGAGGGTGCAGTTGCGCTGACCTTTGAGACGGCATGTGACTGTGAGTCTGCGCTGTGGCAGGTGACTGTGACGGCACCGGACGGCAAGGCACAGACCGTGACATTTGCCGATGGACAGGACGGCAGCATGACCATCGAGTCTCCTGAATTGTGGTGGCCGAATGGACTGGGCGCACAGCCGCTCTATACCGTGCGTGCAGAGCTTTTGGTCGATGGCATCGCCTGCGACACATGGGAGCGCCGCATCGGTCTGCGCACCATGACCGTCCAGCGGGAAAAGGATCAGTGGGGCGAAAGTTTTGCCCATGAGGTCAACGGCGTCTGCTTCTTTGCGATGGGTGCCGACTATATTCCGGAGGATCATCTGCTGGGACGCAGAAGTCCGGAAAAGACACGTCAGCTGCTGGAGGACTGTAAGGCGGCAAACTTCAATGTCATCCGTGTCTGGGGCGGCGGCTTCTATCCGGATGATTGGTTCTTCGATCAGTGTGATGAGCTGGGGCTCGTTGTATGGCAGGACTTTATGTTCGCCTGCTCGGTCTATGAGCTGACACCGGAGTTTGAAGCAAATATCGTACAGGAGTTCATCGACAACATCAAGCGTCTGCGTCACCATGCGTCCCTTGGTCTGTGGTGCGGCAACAACGAGATGGAAATGTTCGTGGACGAACGCTGCTGGGTCACAAAGCCAAGCGAGGTGCGTGACTATCTCTTTATGTATGAGCGCATCATCCCGCAGACCTTACAGAAGTATGATCCGGATACCTTCTACTGGCCGGCAAGCCCGTCTTCCGGCGGTTCTTTCGATGATCCGAACGATCCTGACCGCGGAGATGTACATTACTGGAAGGTTTGGCATGGCAACCGCCCATTCTCTGAATATCGTAAATTCTTCTTCCGCTATATCTCGGAATTTGGCTTTCAGGCATTCCCCTGCAAGAAGACCATTGAGAGCTTTACCGACGATCCGGCAGACTGGAACATCTTCTCCTATATCATGGAAAAGCACCAGCGCAACTATGGCGCGAACGGCAAGATCATGAGCTATATGCAGCAGGCATACCGCTACCCGACCGACTTTGGCAAGCTGCTCTATGCATCTCAGCTGCTTCAGGCGGATGGCATCCGCTACGGCGTGGAGCATTTCCGCCGCAACCGCGGACGCTGCATGGGTGCCGTGTACTGGCAGCTCAATGACTGCTGGCCGGTCATCTCCTGGTCGTCCATCGACTATCACGGACGCTGGAAGGCCCTGCATGCGTATGCAAAACGCTTCTTTGCACCCATCCTGATCTCCTGTGAGGAAGAAAGCTGGATGACACAGGAAGCAAACATGAACCGTCAGCACTTCGTATATGAGAAGTCCATTCGCCTCAATGTTGCCAATGAGACACGCGAGGACCGCAAGGTGACTGTCAAGTGGCAGGTGCGCGATGCATCCGCACGCGTGCTTTCCGAGCATGTATCCATGCTGGAGGTCCCAGCCCTCAGCAGTGTATGGATGGATAAGGTAGAGCTGCCGGAGATCGATGTATTCACACAGTATGTCAGCTTCCAGGCTTGCGATGGGGATACCGTCCTCTCTGAGGGTACGGTGATCTTCTCCTATCCGAAGTATTTCCGCTACGAAGATCCCAAGCTGTCCTATACGGTAGAGGGCGACTGGATCACCGTACATGCAGATGCATACGCAAAGAGCGTGGAGATCCAGAACGAAAACGAGGATCTGGTGCTGAGTGATAACTATTTTGACCTCAACGGCGGCAGCAAGCGTGTACAGATCGTGCGCGGCAAGGCGGAAAACCTGCGCCTGCAAAGCGTATATGATATCCGATAAGGGAGAGAGGACAGAACAATGAAATTTGATGTGATCGCATTGGGTGAGCTGCTCATCGATTTTACTGAAAATGGCGTGAGCGAGCAGGGAAACCCCATCTTTGAGGCAAATCCGGGCGGTGCGCCCTGTAATGTGCTCGCAATGCTCAACCGTCTTGGCAAAAAGACCTCTTTTCTGGGTGTTGTAGGCAAGGATCAGTTCGGTGTTTCCCTGCGTGGGGCACTTGATGAGCTGGGGATCGACACCAGCCATCTGTATACCCATCCAGAGGTGCATACTACGCTGGCATTCGTACATACCTTTGCAGATGGTGACCGTGACTTTGCATTTTACCGTAACCCCGGCGCGGATATGATGCTGGAGGAAAAGCAGATCGATGCAGCGTACCTCAAGGATGCGCGCGCGTTCCATTATGGCACGCTGTCGATGACGCACGATACCGTGCGTGCGGCAACACGCCGTGCCATCGAGATCGCAAAGGAAGCGGGGCTGCTCATTTCCTTCGATCCCAATCTGCGTCCGCCGCTGTGGAGCGATCTGGAAACTGCAAAGGAGCAGATCGCCTACGGTCTGTCCCAGTGTGACCTCGTAAAGATCTCGGACGAAGAAGTCACCTTTATGACGGGCTGCGAGGATCCGCGTGAGGGTGGACGCATCCTGCATGCACAGTATCCGAATATCAAGCTGATGAATGTGACACTGGGCAAGGAAGGCAGCGTTGCATTCTATAAGGATCTGGAGGTCTTTGAAGCACCGTTTATTCAGGAGAATACCATTGAAACAACAGGTGCAGGCGATACCTTCGGTGCGTGTGCGCTCCACTATGTGCTCGAGCATGGGCTGGAGGATCTGACTGAGCAGCAGCTGGCAGAAATGCTTCGCTTTGCCAATGCGGCAGCTTCTCTCATCACCACCAAGAAGGGTGCCCTTCGCGTCATGCCGATGGCAGAGGAGATCGAGCAGCTGATCGCCACAAGATAAGGCAGCACAGCAAAATAGATCCATCGCATGAAACCGCTCTGTTTCACCGCCCCATCTCATCGAGATGGGGCGGTTTTTGTATGTCTGGATGTGTCCCTGATGGAGTACGCACAGGGAAAATTTTTGGGAATAATAGAAAATATTTTAGGGCGTGGAGATTTCACTTTTTTTACAGAAATGAGCCTGAAACTGTCCGCGTACGGAGAACAAAATTACTGTTTATAAATACAAAATCCTCTTGCTTCGTGAGATTGCATGAAATGTGTATGCAATGCTGCATGGTGCTTGTGAATGGTGTTGCGTAAATATGGTTTTGAAACATATGAAACAATGTTTCCTGTATACATTGTCAGAGGTATAAAACAAGAAATATTCTGGAAAATTATTATAAAAGTATTCAAAATATGACTGGTATTTGCGCAAAAATGCAACAGATACTTTCCAGAAGGTTAGTATCATACGAAAAAGTAAGCTCTTGTGCAGATCCTTGATATTAAGATATAATAGGGATAAGAAAATCCATCTATCATAAAGATAGATGGATTTGTAAAAATATACAAAAAATCCTTTGCGAGAACGAAAGAAGGGCGGTTCGCTCAGAGGCGGTTTTCCTCACCCCAGCTGCAAATGGTATCCAGCACGGGGATCAGGGAACGGCCGCGCTCGGACAGGCGGTATTCTACACGTGGTGGGATCTGGGGATATTCCGTGCGGATGATGAGCGCATCCGCCTCCAGCTCTTTGAGTGTGGCACTCAGCGTTTTATAGGAAATCATCTTGATGAACCGCTTGAACTCATTGAACCTTACGACCTCGAAGGCTGCAAGGGTATAGAGGACAGCGGCCTTGTATTTGCCGCCGATCAGGGAAAGGGTATAGTAGAATCCGGAGTCCTCCAATCGTTCGTTTTCCATAGCACGCAGAAAACTTTCTCCCATATAATACTCTCCTCAAAATGCGATAGATTGATGAAACATACGATTATAGTAGCAATCTGAGGGGGAGTTGTCAATAGATGACGCGCGCAAAATAAAACCATCGAACAAGGAAGGAAAATGAGAATGGAAGTCAGTAAAAAAAATTTCAAAAAGGGATTGCTGTTTGGCATCCTCGTAGGCATCGCATGGGGATTGGATGGCGTACTGATGGGACGCGTTGGACTCGATCCGCTTTTTACCGACGAGGCGTTTGCCATGGCACAGGGCGTTTCCGAGACCAGCTTTGCGCTGTCTCCGTTGGTCACTGCGTTTTTTCATGAGAGCTTTTGCTTTTTCTGGGTCGCTTTGGTGCTGCTTTTCAGTAAACAGCTCAAGCAGGTGTTCTATCTGCTTGCAAAGACCAAGAAGGGCAAGGCGACAGCGATCGCTGCCCTGGTTGGTTCTCCGATCGGCATGAGCGCATATCTGCTCGGCATCAAGTATGCCTCCGCACCGTATGCCTCCAGCATTTCCGTGATCTATCCGGGTGTGGGTGCGATCCTGTCTTACTTCATCCTCAAGGAAAAGCTGTCCCTGCGTGCCGTGATCGGCATTGCAGTCAGCTTGACCGGTTCCTTTATGCTGGGCTTCAATCCGAGCGGTGATGTACCGGATACCTTCTTCAAGGGTGTTCTGTTTGCCGTCCTCGCCGTGTTGGGCTGGGCACTGGAAGGCGTCATCATCGGCTTTGCCATGAAGCACATCAAGGACGAGGATCATATTGAGGCGGCACCACAGCAGCTGCTGTGTCTCAGATATTTTATTTCCATGATCGCCTATGCAGTCATCGTGCTGCCTGCGATCGGCGGTTATCCGATGGCTGGACAGATCGTTTCCCGTGGTCTGGTATTTGGATATGCGGGGATCGCGATCCTCGGTGCGATCACCTATCTTTCGTGGTACAAGGCAGTCGATCTCATCGGCTCTGCCATGGGTACTGCGCTCAATAGTACCGCTGCTCTTTGGACGATCATTTTCAGTGCTGTCCTGTTTGGCAGCAAGATCACACTGCCGCTGGCGTTGTGGGGCACTGTGATCGTGGCAGGTGTATTCATTTTTGCAATCGATTTCAAGACGTTCCGCAAGCAATAAAAGGTTCCGTGCAGGCGGATGGGTTTATAAAAGATCAGGAGAGAAATGTATGTTGAAGAAAGAAGTTTTGGAAAATATGCAGACGATCGTGGAGAACTGTATGGGGGAGGAGACCCCAGCCTGTGAAGCGACCTGTCCGATGCATACCAATGTAAAAGAATATGTCAGACTGATCAAGGAAGGCAAGGGCGAGGAATCCATCAAGGTGATCCGCGACAAGCTGTTCCTGCCAGGGACATTGGGGCGCATCTGTGCGCACCCGTGTGAAAAGAACTGTAAGTGGAGCGAGGGCAAAAGCCCGATGGCGATCGCTTCGCTCAAGCGATATGCCGCAGATCACTTCGATCGGGAAGAGATCTGGGATGTTTCCGTAAAGCCGGAGAATGGAAAGAAGGTCGCAGTCATTGGCGCGGGCCCGTCCGGCTTGCAGGCGGCGATCGATATGCGTCGGGAAGGCTGCGCAGTCACCATCTTTGAGAAGCTGCCGGTACGCGGCGGTATGATGCATGTGGGGATCCCGGCTTACCGCCTGCCGCGTGCGCTGCTGGAGCATGAGATCGATTACCTCGACCGCCTTGGCGTGCAGTTTGAGCTGAACTGTGAGATCGGCCGTGACAAGTCCCTTGCAGAGCTGACCGAAACATTCGACAGCGTGGTCGTAGCAGTTGGCAAGCATCAGGGGCGTGTGGACAGGAGCCTCGAACATTTTGACGCCGAGGGCATCTTCAGCGCGGCGGCTTATCTCAAGGAGGCTTCCCTGACAGCGGATGTCAAGGAAGCAGGCAAGGTCGTGCTGGTCGTGGGCGGCGGCGACGTTGCAATGGACTGTGCGCGTACCTCTCTGCGTATCCCAGGGGTTGCAAAGGTATATTCCATTTGCCTCGAGGATAGCTTTGACAGCATGGCATCTTCAAACCATGAGATCCAAGGTGCGCGACAGGAAGGCGTCAAGTTCAACCATGCACAGGCGATCCAGAAGATCCATGTGGATGAAAACGGGCGTGTCTGCGGCGTGACCCTCAAGCGCTGTGTTTCCATGTTCGATGCTGCGGGACGCTTTGCGCCTGCCTACGATGAAGCGGATACGCGCGAGCTGGAAGTCGATACCATCGTGTTTGCGATCGGACAGGGGGTAGAGGGCGAATTCGCCAAGGAGATGCTCACCCAGCGTCCCAACTCGACCTTTGCCTGCGATCCGCTGACCTTGCAGTCGGCAGACAACGAAAAGGTGTTCATCGCCGGCGATGCCTCGGGTGAGTCCGTGATCGTTATTCAGGCGATGGCGACCGGACGCCGTGCGGCACAGTCGGTGCTGCGCTTCCTCAAGGGAGAGAGCCTGACCGAGGGCAGAGCCCTTCGGGATACATGGACCTATGAGACCAAGCTGCAAATGCCGACCGACTGGTCGAAGATCCCCGGCAAGCGAGAGGATATGCAGGAGCTTGACCCGATCGAGCGCATCCGGTCTTTTGATGAGGTTGCACTGGGATATACACCGGAGGAAGCCCAGCGAGAGGCTGACCGATGCAGACAGTGTGAATGTAAGCTGTGTATGAAGGAATGTCTCATGCTCAATGATTACACCGACTGTCCCAAGGCCCTGTTCCGTGAATATCTGGAAAAGGGTGTGGAGAATATGGATCGCATGATCGCATATTCCTGCAATGAATGCAGCCAGTGTACGCTCAAGTGTCCCAAGGAATTCGATCTCAAGAGCACCTTTACCGCGATGAAGGACGCCTATGCCGAGGAGAACGGAGGACTGGTACCATTGGAACAGCTCAAACCGAGCGATGCTGCACAGATCAAGGAATGTGCAGAGGATTACTGTACAACAGTAACAGCGGCTCCAAGAGAAAAGAGAAAGCAGGAGCCCAAGCCGACCAAGACGAAGTATGTCTTTGTGCCGGGCTGCACCGTTCCGGCTTATACACCGGAAGGCGTTGAGCATGTTGTAAAGCACCTGAAGTCCGCGCTTGGCGCAGAGAACGTGGGTGCGCTGCTCCAGTGCTGTGGTAAGGTCACACGCTTTATAGGTGAAAGTGACAAGTTCGAGGAGCGCAACAAAAAGGCGATCGATATTTTGGACGAAATGGGTGCGGAAGTTATCATCACGGTATGTCCCTCCTGCTTCAAGATCTTCAAGGAGACGGCAAAGAATCAGCGCGTCATCTCGTACTGGGATCTCATGTATAACCTCATCGGTCTGCCGGAAGGCGCAAAGGGTGTGGGCATCGGATCGGATGTGGTATTCAATATCCATGACTCCTGTGTCACACGCGATGAAGTGACACACCATGCGAGCGTGCGCTGGCTCCTCGACGAGATGGGCTATCAGTGGGAGGAGATCGAACGCAATGGCACGAATACACGCTGCTGCGGTGTTGGCGGCATGGTCTGCTCCTCGAATCCGGAGCTGTACCAGCGGCTGTATGAGAGAAGAACGGCGGAAATGCCGCAGGATCATGTCGTGACCTATTGCGGTTCCTGCCGCGGCTCGATGCAGGCAGGCGGCAAGGACGCAGTTCATATTCTGGATCTGCTCTTTGGTGCGCAGTATACCAAGGCGCAGGCCCAGCAGAGAGGCTACAAGACAGAAGAAGAAATGTGGCAGAGAAGACTGGAGACCAAGCAGAGACTGGATCGGCTTCAGGAATGAACGGCAAAGCACGGTATTGATAAAATATAGGAAAACAGGCAGGAAATCTCCGGATTTCCTGCCTGTTTTCTTTGTACAAGATTATTTTTCGGGTGTATGGATCGCGCCGAGGAAGTTTTTGTGCTTGATAAAGAAAGCGAGGACAGCGAGCGCACAGGCGCCGTTTGCACCGCGGAATGGATCGAAGTCCACGATCTCGACTTCGATCTTTTGCTTGATCGGAAGGAAGCTGAGCTGCTCCTCTACGAGTGCGATGGTCTGGGCCTCGAACGCCTGATGCTCGAACAGCTTGCTGTTGAGGTAGATCTTATCGCTGTCCTGCATGATGAGGATATTGGCGATCGAGATACTGAGCAGCCGGATGCCCTGATCGATCTGATGGCTGAAATAGGAATCTCCAAGCTCATAGGCCTTGATGATGGTTTCGATATTGATTGCATCAGGGGAATCGACAAGGCTCCGCAGGATCCCGTTGGAAGAACGGTCGAACAGGAATTTTGCATTCTTGATGAGCCAGGATTCCGAGATATAGGTCTGCAAACAGCCTTTTTTTCCACATTCGCACAGGGGGCCGTTGATATCTACGACGGTGTGTCCCACCTCTCCGATGTGGTGATTTTCCTTGATGCCCATTTGCTCTGCGTTGAAGTAAGAGCAGAACAGACCGTGTCCGATGTGATAAAATAAAAATTTATCCGGACAATGTTCCGGGTGAAAGAGATATTCCCCAAGAGACATACATTCCACATTATTGTTTACGATAAAGGGAAAGTCGAAGTGCTGGGAGATCTGGTCGAGGCGAAAGGACTGCCAGAGCGGATTGTTGGAAATGATGGTATGGGAAGTGTAGTCGAAGTGCCCCGGCACGGCAATCGCTGCCCCGAGAACAAGACTGGGATCGACCTTACGCAGACAGGTCTGGATCTGATCGGTGATCTCGGTGTTGATATTCTGGACATCGTAGGAGGCGAAGGACAGGCAGGCTTCATGCAGCGCGTTTCCAAGGGTATCGGTCAGGCGGACGAAGATGCCGCGCAGATTGATCTCGATGCCGATGACATACAAGGCAAAGGATTTCAGCGTCAGCAGCTTGCGCTTGCGTCCGGAACCGGGGAGATGGCTGATCTCGTCACCGGTCTCCGTGATCCAGCCCTGTTCCATCAGATCGTTTGTGATGGCGGTGATGAGGGCAGGGGTCAGGTGTGTGGCCTGAGAGATCTCGATGCGTGAGGTCCTGCGATTGCGGTACATAAACTCCAGAACAGAAGAAATATGCTGGGCATAGACATCAGAGTTTTTTTTATACATGAGCAAAAAGATCCTTTCTCCATGATAGCGCAAAAATCACAAGGGATTTGGCTGTTTTCGGCACTTTTCCGGCATGATACAGAGGGAAAAGACTTGTTTCTGGGGCTGTGTCAAGGGAAAGCGGCGTGCCGCACATCGGTCTGTGGATAAACTCCGATATATGTTTAGTGTATCATGTATTTTGTCTGTTCACAATCGAATTCTTCAAAAAAATTACGCGATCGATCATTTTTGGTGAATTTACAGAGGACAACTCTTTGTTTTATTAAAATAAAAAATAAACGATTTCACAGAAACGGTGCAGGAAGTTGAGAAACGCCGGAGAAAGAGGCATATTTGGATTCAAAAGCGGAGATAAATCGGAATACACTGGAAAAAACCACGGAAAAAGGAAGAGAGAAAGGCATTTTTGTAAAAAATGCACAAAAATCGAGCTACATCTTTTATTTATAAAAATAAAATAAAAACTTTACAAGGGAGATAAAAGCGTGTAGTATGAAATTACAAAATAAACGTAGAAGGTGGCGGTTAGAGTGAAAAAGTTTTTGGAGTTCCTGGAAGGGAAGTTGGCACCGTTAGGAGAGAAGATCGGAAAACAAAGGCATTTGAAAGCACTGCGTGAAGGCATTATGATGGCAATGCCGCTCGTATTGCTCGGTTCTTTTTTTACATTGATTAAAGATTTTCCGATCGCGACTTGGACCGAGTGGCTCAAGGCACATGGCGGACTGGACGTACTGCTGACCAATATGGCGAACAACTCGTTTGGTCTTATGGCACTGATCACGGTATTTGGCGTGGCCTATCGCCTTGCAGAGTCGTATGAAACGGACGGCCCGTCCGCTGGCGTGCTGGCGATCGGTACGTTCCTGATGATGACCCCGTCCATTACGAGCGAAGCAGGCGTTGCCGGTATCCCATACAATATGCTGGGCGGCAAGGGTATCTTTGCAGCGATCGTTGTCGCAATGGTCTCGGCTGAGATCTATCGCTGGTTCATCCAGAAGAATATTACCATCAAGATGCCGAAGGGCGTGCCGGATGCAGTCAGCAAGTCTTTCTCTGCACTGATCCCAGGCATCGTCATCCTCGCATTCTTTGCAGTTGTATTGAAAGTCATCGAAGTGAGCGGACTTGGCAGCCTCAATGCCATCCTTTCCATCGTGATCGGCAAGCCGCTGGGTCTCATTGCAAGCACCCTGCCCGGTACTTTCGTAGCCGTTCTGCTCAACTCCCTGTTCTGGTTCTGCGGCGTCAATGGCGGTCAGGTCGTTGGTGCGGTCATGAACCCGCTGTGGATCCAGTACGCAGACGCAAACCGTATCGCACAGGCAGCAGGAGAGGCCCTGCCGAATATCATCACAGCACCGTTCATGGATCTGTTCGTTTACATTGGCGGCGGCGGTGCGACCATTGGTCTGGCGCTGTGCCTCATGTTCTTCAGCAAGAGCAAATCTTACAAGACGCTGGGCAAGGTATCCGGTATCCCTGCGCTGTTCAATATCAATACAGCGATCCTCTTTACATTCCCGACCGTCCTGAACCCGATCATGCTGATCCCGTTCGTTCTGACTCCGGTCGTCAATGCGATCCTGACCTATGGTGTTATGGCGATGGGGCTCGTACCGTATACGACAGGTGTTACCCTGCCGTGGACGACGCCTCCGATCGTGGGCGGATTCCTTGCAACAGGAAGCTGGAAGGGTGCAGTGCTCCAGATCGTTCTGGTCGCTGTTTCGTTCCTCATCTACTTCCCATTCTTTAAGGCAGCAGACAAGAGAAACTTACTGGCAGAGCAGGAAGAAGGAGAATAAACATGAATGTAAAGGTTTGGTGTGAAGCCGAGAACAAGGCGTTCTTGGAGCGTGAGATCGCATACTATCTGGATCGGGTATTTGGCGCAGCAATGACGAGCTGCGCCCAGACCGAAGCCGATCTGGAATTCATGGTGACCGAGGAAACGGGCACAGACCATATCCAGATCACCATGGCGAACGGAAAGGGTGTCATCAAGGCCAATTCCGTCGTGGGCCTGCTCATTGCAGTCTATCGCTTTTTTCATGAGTTTGGTGTATACTATATCAGACCTGGCAGAAAGAATGAGGTCGTGAAGAAGCAGACAGAGGCGGATTTTCAGCACAAAACACTGGAGATCGATGAGACTGCGAGCTTCAAGCACAGAGGTGTGTGCATCGAGGGTGCAGATTCCTATGAAAACCTCAAGGACTTCATCGACTGGCTCCCCAAGATCGGGATGAACAGCTTCTTCATCCAGTTTGAAAATCCGTATTCCTTCTTTAAGAGATGGTATACCCATGAGTTCAATCCCTACGCAGAGGCAGAGCCGTTCAGCACGGAGATCGCACAGCAGCTGAGCGACAAGATCGACGCGGAAATGTCGAAGCGCGGCGTGGTGCATCACCGTGTCGGGCATGGCTGGACGGGAGAAGTCCTCGGCTTTTCCTCCAAGTATGGCTGGGAATCCGGACTGACCCTGCCCGAAGACAAGAAGCCGCTCGTTGCAGAGCTGGGCGGCAAGCGTGAGCTGTTCGATACCGCGCCCATCCTGACCAGTCTGGATTTTGCAAATCCGGAGGTCGGGGACCGCATGACCCAGCTCATCGTAGACTATGCCAAGGCACGCAAAGATGTCGATTATCTGCATGTATGGCTGTCTGATGCACGCAACAATATCTGTGAGTGCGAGAAGTGCCAGAAGGAGATCCCGTCTGACCAGTATATCCGGATCCTCAACCAGCTCGATGCGGCATTGACCCAAGAAGGGCTGGATACCAAGATCTGCTTCCTGCTGTACCATGAGCTGCTGTTTGCACCGCAGACGGAAAAGCTCAACCATCCGGAGCGCTTCACCATGATGTTTGCGCCCATCACGCGTACCTTTGAGATGAGCTACGCCGATGTGGACTATGTAAACGGCGTACCGGAGGCAAAGCCGTATGTGAGAAACAAGATCGTCCTGCCGAACTCTCTGGAGGAAAACCTTTCCTACCTGTTTGCATGGCAGAAAATGTTCGATGGCGACAGCTTTGTCTATGACTATCCGCTGGGGCGTGCGCACTATGGTGATCTTGGCTATATGAAGATCAGCAGCGTGATCTATCGCGATATCAAGTTCCTGAAAAATCTGCATCTCAACGGCTATATCAGCTGTCAGGAACTGCGTGCAGGTTTCCCGCATAACTTCCCGAACTATGTCATGGGTCACATGCTGTGGAACAACACCCGTTCTTATGAGGAGCTGAAGGCAGAGTATTTCGGCAGCATGTATGGGGAAGACTGGCAGACGGTCACAAAGTATCTGGAAAACCTGTCTGCATACTCCTCCTGTGACTATTTCAATGCCATTGGAGATCGCCTGAATCCGGTGCTGTCTGCCCGATATGACGTGTGTGTCAATCTGGCACAGGATATGCTGTCTGTCATCGAGAAGAATACGACGGAGACGACCGGACAGCAGAAGGCAGAGTGGAAGAACCTCGGCTATCACAGAGAATACGTCGTCAAGATGGCGACTGCCCTGCGCCTGATCAGTGCAGGTCAGAACGAGGCGGCACAGAAGCAGTGGCGCGATGTGCTCGATTTCATTCGTCGGAATGAGATGTGCTTCCAGCAGAACCTTGACGTGTACCGTGTGATCGAGGTCGCGAAGAACTACGCAGGCTTCCGGTTATAATACACAAGTGTTTTATAAGGTGAAATGATGCAGAAAAAGGAAGATAGACGGATCATAACGGTATTCTTACTGCCCATGCTCGTGCTGTATGCAGTGTTTCAGTTTTATCCGATCGTGCTCAATATTTTTTACTCCCTGCTGAATTGGAACGGGATCACCAAGACGGCAAACTTCATCGGGCTGGAAAATTATCGCGAGCTTTTGCACGATGGACTGTTTTGGAGTGCCATTCAAAACAGTGTGTTCTATGCGCTGGTCGGAACGGTGTTTCAGGTCGCCGTTTCCTTCCTGCTTGCCTATCTCGTGGAATATAGCACCTTTCGATCCAAGAAACTTGCGCAGATCATCTTTATCATGCCAATTGTAGCAACACCTGCTGCAATTGGCATCATTATGAAGAGCATTTTCAGTTACGACGGCGTTGTCAACTCCGTATTGCAGGGAGTGGGGCTGGAAAAGCTGCAATGGTTCATGGAGCCAAAGTGGGCGTTTGTGATGATCGTACTGATCACCGTCTGGAAAGAGACCGGCACCCTGTTCATCTATTGGATCGCAGGCTTTCAGATGGTGCCAAAGACTGCGATCGAGGCGGCAAGAGTGGATGGCGTGACGGAGTTTGGTTTCCTGCGCTATATTTTGATCCCCTTGATGAAGCCGGTCATTTTGACGGTCAGCAGCATCACGTTCCTCAACGCGCTCAAGATCTTTGATATGATCCAGACCCTGACAGGCGGCGGCCCATACTTTTCAACGGATATGATTTCGACCTATATCTATCGCACGGCGTTTTCCAGCTCGTTTGGTGCACCCAGACTGAGTTATGCGAGCGCGGCTGTGGTGGTATGTCTCATGTTCGTGATGATCTGTAGCCTGATCGTGAAATTGTTCCGCAATCAACAGAAAGCAGGCTGAAGCAAATGTTTAAGAAGATTTTATTGGCTGCGGCAATGATCCTGTGGACGATCCCGTTCCTTATCATGCTGCTGATCGCGCTGAGCAGTAAAAATACCAATACCTTTTCTGAGCTGTTCAGCATTTCGGATATGACTCTTGCGAATTTTATCCATGCATGGCAGGAAGCAGAGTTTTCCAAGTATTTTCTCAATACCTTTATCGTAACGGCGGCTTCCGTCCTCATCGTCCTTATGATGACGGCATTTGCAGGCTATATCATCGGATGCTTTACGTTCCGTGGGAAAAAGCTGCTGTCTGCGCTGATGATGCTTTCGATGGGCATCCCGACCATCTTTTTTACCATTCCGGTCTACCAGATCCTGCGGATGCTGCACTGTGAGGGCTCGCGCATCGGTCTGATCCTTGCGGAGATCGGCGGCGCACATGTGATCTTTATCCTGCTGTTTGCAAACTTTTTCCGCTCTTTGCCGGGGTCTCTGCGTGAGTCTGCGGTCTTGGAGGGGGCAACCGCGTTTCAGGTGTTCTTTCAGATCATTTTTCCGCTGGCAAAGCCGATCATTGCGACCGTGGTCATCACACAATCGATCTGGACTTGGAATTCGTTCCTGTATCCCTTGATCCTTTCCGTCAACAAGCCTGAGATCCGCACCCTTTCGGTGGGGCTTTATTCGTTTCAGGGGGAGAACATCGTGGACTGGGGAAGCATTGCCGCGGGGGCGTGTATCACGATCCTGCCGATGCTGATCCTGTTCGTGCTGTTCCAGCGGTATTTCATTCAGGGCATTTCGGGCGCAGTAAAGGAGTAAGACGATGAAAAAACGGATCTTTGGGATGCTGCTCGCCCTGTCGGTTGGTCTGACAGGCTGCGGCGGCGTACAGGTCGTGCCGCGGGACGCAGACGGACAGACCGGCGTTGGAAAGGTGGAGAAGATCCACACGCCGGAAACGGAAAAAGTCGTGCTCAATGTGGTGGACTGGAGTGACAGCACCAAGGCGGCACGCGAACAGCTCAATGCACGCTTCATGGAAGATCACCCCAATGTGACGGTCAACTATACGACCCTCACACAGGCACAGTTCAATGAAACCATGCTGTCCGGTATTCGTTCGGGCGATGCACCCGATCTGTTTCCGCTGCCCTCTACCGTCACCTTTTCCACAGCCGTCAATGAGGGATGGTTCATTCCCATGAATCTCTATCTGGAGGAAGCGTTTTTTGATGCGTTCCAGCCGGAGTTCCTGAGCCAGAATATCACCATGAAGGGGGAGGACATCTATCTGCTCCCAGAGGCGGTCGATATCCCAAGCTCGATGATCTTTTACAATAAGACTTTACTGCGGGAAGCAGGCGTGACGGACGATGTGGAGCAGATGGACTGGGAGACCTTTCGGCAGGTGTGCAGAAAGGTGACGGAAAACGGAAAAGGCAAATATTATGGCATCATTGCGAGCGGGGCACAGAAGAACCGTATGGATATCGAATTGCGTGCCTTTGCGGAGGTCGCAGGCGCGAAGCTGGGGCAGGCCGGACAGATCCTGCTGAAGCAGGGAGAAAACACCTTTGCAGCACCGGAGGTCATGCGTGCATTCGATTTCTATCAGTCGCTGTGTGATGATAAGAGCTTTCATCCGGATACGGGGGCTTTGAGCGCGCCTGAGGCGCGAAAGCTGTTCGGAGAGGGAAAGGCTGCATTCATCATGCAGGGTTCGTGGTGTATCCCCATCTGGGAGCAGGAAAACCCTGCGCTTGCGTTCGGTGTGATGAAAGTACCTGCCCCAAAGGGGATGGAGCAGGAAAAAACCATCCGCCCGTTTGTGAAGGGGTGGATGGGGATTTCGTCCAGCAGCAAGCATCCCGACGTTGCGGCAGAGTATCTCAGATATCTGTATTCGTATGAATATCAGCAGCAGCTCATGGCACAGGGCGGATTCATCTCGATCCGAAAGGATCTTGGGGAAGCGGATATCCAGAATGAGACCATGCGCCGGTATTATCGCTGTGCTATGGAACAGAGCGTGTCCTATCAGAATCCGGTCGCAGAGAACGAAAACATCGAACTGGTCTACGGTGTGATCCAGCCGGTCGCACCGGATTTTGGAGACATTGCTGCGTCGCTGTTCTCCGGCAGAAAGGGATATGCCGCCGATTTGCAGAAGTATGCACAGCAGATGCAGCAGAACCTGACCCGTGCCGTGGACAGCGTTGGGAAAAAGGTCGAGATCGCTCTGTCCGACTTTGATTACAAAGAGGAGAATGTGTCATGATCGTTTGCCGCGATGCGGTAGAAAACGGGGCTGCCTTGGACGCCCTGCTGCTTGCGGAGCTGACCGAGAAAACCGGCAGGACAACAAGGAACGCACAGACGATCTCGCTTGCGTTTGAAGAAAAGAATGTGTATGCAGGCGGTTTGCTTGCACAGACCCTGTTTGAAAGCTGCTATATCGAGCTTTTGGCGGTCAGAAAGGAATTTCGCGGCAGAGGGATCGCACGGCAGCTGATGGAAGCACTGGAAACACAAGCGCGTGCACTGGGGCTGCATACGATCCACCTGACGACGCAGGACTATCAGGCAAGGGGATTTTATCGCAAGCTGGGGTATACCTGCATTGCAGAGGCAGCAGATCTTCCGTTCGCCGGCACGATCCGGTATTATTTCCTCAAGCGGCTTTGAAGGGATTTTCCGTGAAGGGAAATGATGATATAATGAGTCGAGGTGATTTATGATGTATACATTTAGAGAAAAGCTCTGTCAATTCCTTCAGGAATTTGGGGTCGGAAGGAGTATGGTGCTTTCTACATCGCTGGACGATCGGGTCACATCGAGGATGATGAGTGTGGTGCAGAAGAACGGTGTGTTCTATTTTCAGACCGATCGAACTTTCCGAAAGTATGAACAGCTCATGGGAAATGCAAATGCAGCATTATGTATCGATAATATTCAGATCGAGGGGATCTGTGAGGAACTGGGACATCCAAAGGAATGTCCTGATTTTTGTGAAGTGTTTGCACAGCGTTTTTCAAAATCGTATGCCCATTATTCCGGACTTCCAAATGAGCGTTTGTTCCGCTTTCAGCCCAAACGGATCGAGTGTTGGATCTACGAGGGAGATCAGGCTCTGATCGAAGTTCTGGATGTAGCGCACGAGACCTATACCCGAACGCCGTATGAAATTTGACGGTGTGACCAGATCGCATGATGATCATTCTTGGCTGTATACAATTTGATTTCAAAAAAAACAGGGCATTTGCCCTGTTTTTTTGAAATCAGTAGAATATTTTAGGAAGCTGGATCGCCTTTGTGCATCAAACGCATCAACATGGCAGCAACCTCTGCTCGGGTTGCATTTGCTTGCGGATCCAATGTATCATATTGGGTTCCCTGCATGATGCCCTGTGCAACTGCCCATTGTATTGCTGTTTTTGCGTATGCGCTTACATTCTTTGCATCGGAAAATGTGAGTGTTTTTTCATTCTGTGCAGGGCTGCCTGCATAGCGATAAAGAATAGAGCAGATCTGCTCCCTTGTAATATTGTCGTTTGGACCAAATTTTCCGTTTTTATAACCCAGGATAAGATGCTGACCAGCTGCCCATGTAACAGCACTTGTATACCATGTATTTGCCTTTACATCTGGGAGCTCCAACTTTTCAGAGGCTATCGGGTTGTTTTCCAAATTGTGCAGGGCGACCGCGAGCATACCGCGTGTCATAGGCATATCCGGGCTGAAGGTGTTCTCAGAAGTGCCAGTATACAAAGTATGGCTCGTCACAAAATCGATCGCATTTTTTGCCCAATGACTTTGTGTATCTACAAATGCAGTAGAATTATCCATGATTTTCATAGAAGTGCCATCTGACAAAGAGACTGTGATGCCATCTGTATCTGGGACGGATTTCCGCAGCACTTCTTCGGTTCCGTTTGTGCGCACAAGGACTGCGACCGTTCCAGCTGTCACATGCTTTAGGGGAATGGTTACGGGAAGCGGTTGGGGATCCTGCGTCCGGATGGTTAGAATCGGTGCGGTACTGCGGGAATTGGAAGCATCCATAGGCGATATAGGGAGGGACAGTGGTTTGCTTTCCTTTTTCGCGGTGCTGATTGCCTGTTTGGATACGGTTACTTGTGTTGTTGTCTGTCCATGAGGATCGATGTCCGTGGTCGCTGTAGTGCCATCAGACTGTTTGATAGTTCTGGTGATGGAACCATCCGTTCTTTTCACTTCTTCGGTTTTTTCACCCTGCTTGTTTTTCTGAGTTGTGATGATGGTGCCATCTTTTTGTGTTTCTGTGATATCGATCGTGCCATCCGGATTTTTGATGGTTTCTACCTTGGAACCATTTGGCTTGGTGGCGATCGTCACTTTTTTACCATCCTCTGATGTTGCAGAAGTGCTTGTTTTCTGAGAGGAAGATCTGCGATCGCTGCTGCTAC
>JARIAV010000090.1 GCA_029257685.1 Butyricicoccus sp. | reverse complement strand
GATATTGACCAGATTGCTTGGCTGGATAAAGCTGGGTTTCAGGAAAGTCAGTGCGATGACCAATATCATGAAAATCACAAAGATAAAATATTCACCAATGAAGGCTTTTACATTTTTTGTTTGTTTCATTATTTCCCCTCCGTTTACACTTTGATCGCAGATGCTAAGGCCATGATACGTTCTTGTGAAAATTCTTCTCGCATGACTTCACCGGAGAGCTTCCCCTCGCACATAACCATGATGCGGTCACAAACACCCATGAGCTCTGGGATCTCAGATGAGATCATAATAACCGCTTTGCCCTGCTGTACAAGGCTGCCAAGAAGTAAGTAGATATCGCGCTTGGCGCCTACGTCGATTCCGCGCGTGGGTTCATCTAAGATGATGATATCAGGATCATTGAGCAGCCATTTTGAAATAACGACCTTTTGCTGATTTCCGCCGGAAAGGTTTCCTGCGATCTGATCTCCGGAGGGCGTTTTGATATTTAATTTCTGTATGTAATCATTGGAGGCCTGCATAGCTTTACTTTTGCTATATAGTCCGTTTTGTACCAGCTTGCGAATGGCAACCATGGAGATATTGTCGTTGACAGAACCCATTAGATTCAGACCAGTCATTTTCCGATCTTCTGTAATCAGTGCAACGCCTTCTTTTATGATATCCTTTGGGGAATGGACCGAAATCGCTTTTCCTTTGATACGGATCTCGCCGGAGGAGAGAGGATGCATTCCGAAAATACCTTCTACCAGTTCGCTGCGTCCAGCACCAACAAGTCCGCCGATCCCTAAGATTTCTCCTTTTCGCACAGAGAAGCTTACATCTTTTACTTTATTGTCGGAGCGTATGATATGATTGGCTTCAAAAATGACCTCCCCGATCTCAGCATCGAGCTTGGGAAATACATCTGTAATTTCGCGCCCCACCATCATTTTGATAAGCTGTGCTTCATCCAGCGCTGTGGTATCGCCAGAGCCGATATATTGTCCATCTCGATATACACTGACCCGATCGCAGATTGTGAAGATCTCATCCATACGATGCGAAATATAGATCACGGCAACCCCTTTTTGCGTCAGACGACGGATATGATCGAATAAAAATCCGACCTCTCGCTCAGTGATTGCAGCAGTTGGCTCGTCCATAATGATGACTTTGGCGTTGATCGAGATGGCCTTTATGATCTCGATCAGCTGACATTGCGCAACAGTCAGGTTTCGCAGAGGCTCCTTTGGCGATACATGCAAGCTGCATTCCTCGATCAGCTTTTGTGTTTCCTCAATTTCGGCTTTATGATCAACAAGACCATTTTTTCGGAGCTCTCGCCCAACAAAGATATTTTCATATACAGACATGTCCAGAATGGGATTCAATTCCTGATGGATCATGGCGATGCCTTTTTCCATGGCTTCTCTGGGATTGTTTACATGATAGGGCTTTCCATCAAAAAGGATCTCGCCTCCCTCATCTTGCGTATAGATACCCATAAGGATCTTCATCAGCGTAGACTTTCCAGCCCCGTTTTCTCCCATCAGGGCATGGACCTCACCGGGTCTGATTTGCAGCTGCACATGATCGAGTGCTGTAACACCTGGAAAGGTCTTACTGATATCCTTCATTTCCAGTATATATTCCATATGCTTCCTCCTTCCTTATCCTGTTTTTTATTATTATTTTATCAAATTTTGTCTCTTTGTGAAACTTCTGATTTTTGCATGACAGGGGACGATTTTTGGATTTTTATAGATTTTATAGGAGGTTTGATCTGTTGATCGCATCAAGACAAAATGCCCCATGAACCAGAAAGCGGTTCATGGGGCATTTTACAGTTTGAGGGGATCGGATCACGCATAAACAGGCAGATCACGGCTGGATCTGCTTGCGCGCGGGGTCAGTTCGCTTGGGGATCGGATTGCTATGCAGCAGGATATGCTTGACGAGCTGGAGCTGTGCCCAGTCCGGTGCGACTGCAATGGCTTTGGTGGACTCCAAAAATTCTGCCCAGAGTGCATCTTGCAGCTGTTTGAGCAGGACGGGATCCTTACCGCCGATGGGTTTCCCATCAAGCTCCCGTGCACGGATACACAGATCACTGCACGAAGTGACGATGACTTCATCCGCGTCCAGCAGCTCCTCCATGGAGAATGGTTGTTCCAGAACCGGAATACCAAGTTCTCCGCACATACGAATGAGATGTGCGCGTGCGATACCGGGCAGGATCTGGTGATCTGCTGGGTGCGTCACCAGTACGCTATGATGGAGAATATGGATATTGGAGTGCGCACATTCCGTTATGAAACCGTTTTTGTGGAATACGGCTTCGTCACATCCTTTGGAACGCGCCTGCTGGTATGCCAGAACAGATGGGAGCAGATTGAGTGTTTTGATGTTGCAGTATTCATATCGGGTGTCCGGCGCAGAGATCAGACGATATTCCTGATCCAGAGGCACAATCTTTTCCGGCGTCAGCATGATCCAAAGATTCGCAGGTACGTCTGGAAAAGCATGGCTGCGCGGTGCCGTTCCGCGTGTGACCTGCCAGTATACGAACTGATCGGGGTCGTCCAGACGGCGCACCAGTTCGCAAAGCATGGTGCGCAAGGTCTCTTTTGCGAGGGGGACTTCGATGTTCATTAGTTCCGCGGAACGATAGAAACGATCCAGATGCTCCTCCAGATTGTGAATGACATAGCCGACACACATAGAAGCATCATAAACGCCATCCCCAAAGTAAGCACCGCGGTCGAGCATGGGGACGGACATTTCATCCAGTTCCCCGATACGGCCATTATAGTATCCCAAAGTTTTCATGGTTTCTCCTCAAATTCATCTGCTCGCAGACCTTTCTTGCGTTTGCGCACCGCTTCGGTCAGCAGAAATTCAATTTGTCCATTGATCGAACGAAAATCATCCTCTGCCCACTGCGCAATTTCATTGTACAAAGTGGCAGAAAGGCGCAGTGGCACTTGCTTCTTTGTTTTTTCCTTCTCAGCCAAGGAGCCACCTCCCTTAAATTTTATCATATCAAATCCAGCAGGTATGGTCAAGGGTTTGATATCATATATTTTTTGCGTTTTAAAAGTTGTATTGTGAGAATGCTTATGATAGACTATCTAATATACATGGTACGAGAATGATTTTTTGAGGAAATGGAGGGATCTCCTTGAAAAGATGGAAAATCATAGCCGCTGCTTGTGTGGTGCTGGCGGTTTGTATTGCAGCGGGGCTGCACTTTTTGAGACTGGATCGATTGGCACTGCCCATGGAAGAAAAGGATATCCAAACAGTTACCATGCGGCATTTTATCATTCCGGACAAAGCGCAGGAAAAGACAACGGAAGATCCGGAAATGATCGGGCGGATCTATGATACGCTTCGGAAGCTGTCCATTCGAGAAGGAACAAGTGAGCTCCTTTCCGGCGGCGAAGTGCTGCAATTTGAGATTGTCTGTAAGGATGGCACGGCATTTGTGCTGAATACTGCGCAGATACAGGAGGGTACACAGCTGACCCTTTCGGATGATACGAATTACACGACACACGATGCAGTCTTGTATCTCTGGTATGAAAATGACATTGCAGCCAAACTGGCAGCATGAAAAATTCGTCGATTTTCTTATTTTCTGATACGCCCAAAAACAGGAAGAGAAGCCGGAACGCCATGCGTTCCGGCTTTTTTCAGTACATAGAGCCACTGTTTACAACAGGCTGAACATCTTTGCTGCCACAAAGGACGATCATCAGGTTAGAAACCATCTGCGCCTTGCGTTCCTCGTCCAGCACAACGACTTCCTTTTCACTCAGGCGATCGAGTGCCATTTCCACCATGCCGACCGCACCGTCCACGATCATTTTGCGGGCGTCGATGATAGCGGAGGCCTGCTGACGCTGGAGCATGACTGCGGCGATCTCCGGTGCGTAGGCAAGATGCGTGATGCGTGCTTCCAAAATCTCCAAGCCGGCACATGCAACACGGGCGGAGATCTCCTGCTTGAGGTTTTCCGAGATTTCCTGCGAAGAACCGCGCAGGCTCTTTTCGTCACTTCCGTCATCGGCGATATCGTAGGGATAGAGACGCACGATGTTGCGCAGAGCGGAGTCGCACTGAATGGACAGGAATTCATAATAATTGTCTACTTCAAAGACCGCTTTTGCGGTATCGGTCACGCGCCAGATGACTGCAATCCCGATGATGATGGGATTTCCCAGCGAGTCGTTGATCTTCTGCTTTTCGTTGTTGAGGGTCATGGCCTTGAGGGAGATCTTTTTGCCCATACGTGTTGTACTTGTGACGACCTTGCCGCTGGAAGTTCCTTCAGCTTCTGTACGACTAGTGGTTGTGGTACTGATCGCCGTTGCAGCAGGATTGACGGCAGAACAAAATGGATTGAGAAAATAGAAGCCGGGGGTTTTGAGGGTGCCGATGTAATGCCCAAACAGGGTCAGCACAAGGGCTTCATTTGGTTTGATGACATGCAGTCCACAGAGCAGGATCCATGACGGAAGTGCCAGCCATGCAATGCCAATACCAATCAATAGACCGTTTAGCAGGGGAATAAGCATATGTGCAGATGCGCCGACAATGATTGCTATAATTGCAGCAATGCATAAAATGAGATCGAGCATGAGGATGGCGAGTCCGCTTGCGGCATGGAGTTCCTTTTCTTGCGGAACAGTGGCAGCAGTTTCTTTTTTGGTTGTCATAACGACCCCTCCTTCAAATAGTGATATCAATTTGATATCACTATAATACAACCACCTCTTCTCTTTGTCAAGCAGGATCTTCCAAAAACTCTAAGGAGCAACGGAACGAAAAAAACCGCCCAAGTACCACTCGGAAAGAACGGCATGGGACGGTTTGGATTTCCTATTATTCAAGATGTTCCGGCAGGGTCGCAACTTCGTCCTTGATGGTTTTCAGGACGAAATGTGTTTTGGTTGCCGAGACACCCGGCATACTCTTGATATGGCGATGGATCTGCTC
>JARIAV010000083.1 GCA_029257685.1 Butyricicoccus sp. | reverse complement strand
AATCGCAGATGGTATCCTTTCCTACCCCGCCGCGGCCATTGATAATAAACACTTGCTTGTTCACACACAGTCCCTCTTTTTCGTCATTTGTGTTTTATGATACCGCAAAACCACAAAAAAATCAAGTACAAGCCGTCGGGCTTTCAGCAGAAAGGATAAGAGGCATACATGTAAAGTATATCTCTTTACATGTATGCCTCTTTCTTCTGCTCATCGCATGCTCATATTTTTATGCAGTTATTCTGGATCTTTTTCTTGTTTCCTTAAAAAATATCAACTTTTATCTGTAAAGTCTTTTACTGTACAGTACCGCAGGGGAATTTCCCAGGTCATAACAAAATGCAAATCAGACCGCCGGTGCTCTCGTTGATGATGCGTTCCAGCGTCTCACGGAATTTATCGCGTGCGTCCTCCGGCACACGCGCCAGCTTGGCGGACAGCTCCTCTCCCACCAAAGCGGAGAGCGGTTTTCCAAAAATATTGGTCTGCCAGATCTTTTCCGGTGCCCCCTCAAATTCACCCAGCAGATAGTTGAGCAGTTCCTCCGACTGCTTTTCCGTACCCACGATCGGCGTGATGGAAGCCTTGATCTGCGCCTTCATCAGATGGATGGAATCCGCCGAAGCACACAGCTTCACGCCATAGCGGCCGCCCTGCTTCATGATCTCCGGCGGCTCCAGAGAAAGCTCCTCCAGCTCCGGCATCACGACCCCATAGCCCGTTCGCTGTGCCTGCTCCAATGCCCCTGCGATCCGCTCATAGGACTTTGCCATCTGTGACAGCTTGGTGAGCACAGGAATGAGATCGGCTTCATCCTTCATCTGGATCCCCGTCTGCTGGGTGACGATCTGATAGAATACTGCCGTCGGGATATCGACCACGATGCGGGCGCAGCCCGTCCCGAGATCCATGTCGGCAATGCGCACGGCATCCACCCATTCGTTCTCCTCCAAGAGATGCAGCATCGTATCAAAATCTCTCATTTTATGGACGGTGTGTCCCCCCTTGCGCAGGCTGTCATAGACGCTGCTCTGTACGGCATGCTCCGGCGGCAGGATGCTGATGAACCGCGGCAGGACGACCGAGATCTGCTGCACGGGAAACTCGTACAGCACGGCACGCAAAATGGTGCGCATGGTCTGTTCATCCAACTCCAGACAGTTGACCGGAATGGCAGAAATGCCGTAGGTCTCCTGCAAGTGGGCGCACACGGCAAGCGCGTCCTCCCCATTGGGATCGACGGTATTCACCAGCGTCAGGAACGGCTTTCCGATGGCTTGCAGTTCCTGAATGACACGCCCCTCGACCTCTGCATAGCTCTCACGCGGGATCTCAGAAAACGAGCCGTCTGTTGTGATGACGAGCCCGATGGTCGAATGATCCTCGATGACCTTCCGTGTCCCGATCTCGGCAGCCTCTGCCATCGGGATCGGGTGATCGCGCCAGGGGGTCGTGACCATACGCGGCACATCTTCTTCCATACTGCCCAGCGCACCATCGACCAGATATCCAACACAGTCCACCAGCCGCACGCGGCAACTTCCTGCCGGTGCCAGCGCGATCTCAGCGGCTTCCTCCGGTACAAACTTGGGCTCGGCTGTCATAATGGTCCTGCCAGATCCGGACTGCGGCAGTTCATCCTTTGCCCGCTCGCGCTTATACACATTGTCGATCCGTGGAATGACCATGTGCTCCATGAACCGCTTGATGAAGGTCGATTTTCCGGTACGCACCGGCCCTACCACACCGATATAGATATCACCATTGGTACGGGCACTGATCTGCTCATACAACCCTTTTTTCTCCATAAGGTCTACACTCCTTTCACCGTCCGCAAATCGGGATCAACAGCATGATCTCAGATACCTGATCGGTATGCTCGGGCAGCTCATTTGCATTTTGGATATCCGACACCGTAGAGGCATACTGCTTTGCGATCTCCCACAGCGTGGTCCCCTCCTGAATATAGCGCAGGATGAGCGTCGTCCCTGCCTGATCGACTGGCTCCCGATCCTGCTCGGCAGTCAGCCCTGTGATATCACGCACGGCGAGCGGTGCGCCGCACAGCACCGTACCGCTGATCGAAGCACGCAGCTGCAAGTCACGCTCTGCGCTCATCGCGGTGGTCAGATGTACCGTCAGATCGCGCAGCTGTGTGCAGGAGATCTGCCCCAGCACGAGCGGAACGGTGGTATCCTGCATCTCCCCCCACAGATTGCCCGTATCATCCAGATACAGCACACAAATTTGCAGCTTCATGCTCTCCTGTCCGATCGCGGTGCAGACCGCCTCCGTCAGCACGATCTCTGACGCCGGATAAGTGAGCGTCAGCTGTGCCAGTCCCTCCGACTGAAATGGCTGCGGCATGGCATCGTCATACAGCTCCGCGACGCCCTCGGTCACCTCCAACTGTTTCTTGAGGTGGTACAGATCTTCGATCGTTTGCAGGGTCTGCTCCTTCCGCTGCTGTATGAGGGCACGCACGCACGCCCCCATAGACAGAACACCTTCCTCCTCACGCAGCATACAATCCAGATTGCGGAGGGTCAGGCGCACGGTCACAGGCATATCCTCCGTTACCCCCGGTGCTTCCAACACCTGTGTATACGGTACGGCGTGCGTCAGGGAGCGCAGCTTTCCGGTATCATCCAACAGCAGCAGGGTCAGCTGTACCTCGCCGCTGATGGTGAGCTGTGCATTGCCCGACTGGCAGGTCACAGGGCCCAGCGCGCCGCGTGTATGGATGAGCTTCATCCCCTCTGCCCCTGGGATCTCCACATCATCCAGCACGGTATATTCACGGGTCAGTACGGTCTGTAAAAGATCGAGCGTCTGCGTTCCATATCGTACCTGAAGATCGGTACCATCCGGCTGGATACGCTCCGTGACAGCACTCTGCTTTTTCTCGTACAGGTCGATCTCCAGACCGATATCCCCTGTGACGCTCACCTTTCTGGAATTCACCGCCCTTGCAGATACATGCTGCAGGTGACAGCGCACAAAGCATGGCTGATCTGCCGTGATCCCCTGCGTCTCCTCGATATGCGCGAAGCTGAGCGGGATCTGTAAGAATCGGATGCCGTCCTGTCCGTCCGGTCGGTACAGCACAACGACATGTACGATGCCGGAAACCAAAATACGATCGTTCTGCGGCAGCTCGTCCTTTACCGACACCGCACCAAAGGCGCATAAAATACGTCCGATATCCGGTTCGGTATCGGGTACGATGGTATCTGTTGTCTCTGTGAATGTGGTATGCCGCACACACATGGGCGCGTAGTATTGCAGATCTGTGCGCATGAATTCCATAGAAGATTCCTCCTTTTTACCGCTTCTGCTGTTATGTATATGCGGGCATCTACAGGATATGAAAAAAAACAAAAAGCCGAGGGGCGTTCCCTCGGCTTTTGCAGCTTGGTTCAATCGTCATTGCGGATCCCAAACATACGGCGCAGCATACCGCATAAATACCGCGGACTTTTCCAGATCACAACCTTCATCATGCTACCTCCTATCGTGAAAGCAATAGCACACCCACTACGATCAATGCCAGACTGAGCAGCAGCAGGAACCAGAATACCGGAAAGATCTTCCCTGCCAAGATCCCGATCCCCAAGCCGAGACAGAACATCCCGATCAAATAACGCTGGCAAATCATGGTGTACCACACTCCTCTTTTACTTCAGTATAAGCAGCGGCGCGGAAATGTGTGCAAACAAAAAGCGCACCCCAAAAATGAGGTGCGCTTTGTATGGGAGTCACGCCTTGCCTGTGCTGCCATGACCGCCGCGATCGGGATTTTCCAGATGCTCCGTAACGGCAAAGGAAAACGCCGGCTGATGCGCCATGATGCGGAACTGACAGATGCGGTCATTGACATGGATCACGGTATCCCGCAGGGCATATGCCGGAAAGAACCACTGGTCATTGTCGCCGCAGTAGGTCTCGTCGATGATGCCCATGCTGTTGGTCTGGATGATCCCGAAATGCTTGAAGGTCGAGCTGCGCGGCACAACGTGCGCCTCATAGCCCTCGGGAAGCTGCATGGCAACGCCGAGCGGGATCAGGCGAAACTCTCCTGCCTGCATTTCGATCTCCTCCGCCGCCCGCAGGTCGATCCAGTCGGATTTTCCGGCAATATAGCGAAGCGGTTCGATTTTATCCGTAAAATATTTGATCTTGATTTCCATAATATCTCCTTACCTCCGATCGATCACAGGCTCCGGCCGCAATACGACCGCACCGTTTTCTCGGGAACGCTGGATATCGATGACGCGCTGGTTGCTGCTGCCGCGCCAGAACAGCTGCGGATCCCGCTTGTCCTTTTGATAGCGTCCGTCTACAAGGACATCACACATCTGCACCAGTGGCAGATCACAGACCTCCTCCCACCGGTATCCGGTGTAAAGCCATATCGTCTTATTGGGAAAGTTCTTCCGGATCTCCTCCGCCAGCTGCATGACCTCGGCGCGATTTCCCGGGAACAGCGGATCGCCGCCGGAAAATGTGATACCGGAGATATAGTCGCGCGACAGTTCATCCAGAAGCTCCAGCTTGGCCGCGTAGTCGAATGGGATACCGCTGTTCGCGTCCCATGTCTGCGGATTGTGACACTCTGGGCAATGATGCCCACAGCCTGCGACCCAAAGCACGACACGCAGTCCCTCTCCGTTGAGCATATCGTCCTTGGTAATATTATGGTAATTCATTACATACTCTTTCTTTCTGCGATTTCCGCCATTTTTGCGTCGTTCAGACGGGTATCTCCCTTCACACGGGAGTAAGATAAGTAACCATTCATGCGCTCGATCTTGGTCAGATTGGTAGAGCCGCACTTCGGGCATACATCCATGCTCAGTTCTTCATGTCCGCAGTCGTTGCAGTACGCAAGGCTGAGGTTCACGCCCTCATAGAAGCCCTTCTGCATCGCACGGCGGATCAAGGTGCGAATGGCATCGAAGTTATATGCGATCGGGTATTTTACATACTGGATCTTGCCGCCGTTGAACAGATCCCAGAAGCGCGCTTCCAGATCCTGCTTCTCAATGGAGGTCAGATCCTCTGTCACATGGCAATGGAAGCTGTTGGAGACATACGCGCGATCGGAAACCCCCTCCACGATGCCGTATTTCTGACGGAACTGCTCGACCTGCAAGCCGCACAGGCTCTCCGCCGGTGTCCCATAGATGGCATACAGATTGCCGTCTGCTTCCTTGAATTCGTTGACACGCTGGTTGATATACTGCATGGTCTCCAGCGCGAACGCGCCGTCCTCTACCAGAGACTTTCCATTGTGCAGCATTTGCAGCTCATTCAGTGCCGTGATGCCAAAGGACGCCGTTGCCGTCTTGAGGATGGGCTTGATCTTGTCGTGCAGTCCCAGATGGCCGCCATAGAAGCCACCCTCACAGTATGCAAGCGGATTGGTGGAGGCACGCATCTCGCCCAGATAGGCATAGGTACGGATATGCAGCTTGCGGATGAGCTCCAGATAATAGTCGAGCACCTCGTAGAAGGAGCGGTTTTCCTGCTGCGCCTTTGCATAGATCATGGGCAGATGCAGCGAGACCGCGCCGATGTTCCAGCGTCCGACAAAGACCGGAGTATCGTTCTCGTCCGCCGGCTTCATGCCGCCGCGCTCATACCACGGAGACAGGAACGCACGGCAGCCCATAGGACTTACGATCTTTCCATACTTCTTGTACATGGAAGGTACATAGCCGTCTCCGGTCAGGCTGAGCCAGTCCGGATACATCGCCTTCGCCGAGCACTGGATCCCAGCTTCAAATACATCTTCCAGCGCCTTGCCCTCACCATGCAGGTTTTCATCATAGAGGAATACGATCTTCGGGAACAGGACCGGCTTTTTCTGTCCTTTCTTTCCCTGTCCGCGGCGGCGCACATCGAGCATGGTGATCGAAGCCAGCTTTGCAAAGCGTCCGGTACCCGTGCCGATGGTCATCGTGATGAACGGATAATCTCCACGGCTGGAGGCTACGGTATTGAACTTATACTCCCAGCCCTGAAAGCCCTGCTCAAAATCGTTCAGGATATCTGCCATGACTTCCTGCTCTACGACCTCATCGGACAGCCCCAGCTTTTTATACTTTTCTGTGAGCATATCATAGCTTTTCTGTGCGTAAGGCTCCAGCAGAAGATCGACCGACGGCACGGTAAAGCCGCCATACTGCTGGCTTGCTGCCGACAGGACGATATCACCGATGACATCGAAGGCAACATTCAGGGTCTTTGGTTCGTTATACCACAGGTTGCCCATCTCAAAGCCGCCCTCCAGAACATGCTGGACATCGAACAGACAGCAGTTCATGGTATCCCGACGCGCGGACATATCGTGGATGTAGATATAACCATCTCGGCACGCCTGAAGCTCCTCTGTATTCATAAAGAACTTCTGATACAGCTCCTTATTGAGCTGGTTGAAGATCAGGCTGCGCTTGGTGGAGACAAGCGCAGAGTCGGTGTTGGAGTTCTCCTTATCCCCGATGTACATGATGGACTGACTTTTCTTATAGACATTGTCCAGCATCCCTACAAAGTCCTGCTTGTAGTTGCGGTAGTCACGGTAGCTCTTGGCAACCTCCGGCCGCACACGCTCCAATGCTGCCTCCACGATGTTGTGCATCTGCCAGATCTCCACGCGGTCGGAGCTCATGTGGTCTACATAGTTTGAAACATACTCGCAGATCGCGTCCGTTTCTTCCTGTGTAAATGTATAAAGTACGCGATTGGCGGATTTGTTGACCGCAGCAACCACTTTTTTGATATCGAATGCCTCAAGTGTGCCATCCTTTTTCACGATATAGATCATATCCGGAAGTCTCCTTATATATTGTGTCGATGACCATTATAGCACACCCATATCTGGTATGGAAGAGGGATCGAGAGGGCATTTCCAAATTCGTCAGTTTGCCCGAAAAATCAAGGATTTCTTTTTGTAAATTTACCCCCTTATCCCCTTGACTGTTTCCCTCTTTTATGCAAAAGAACGACCCCGACAGCATATCGCCGCCGAGGTCGTTCTACAGACAGAGAAAAGGATAAACCTTGGAGAGAAAACCCTTTCCTCTTGTGTACTTCTATTATAATATATTGTGTTTTAGACAGCAATCAAAATCGTTCGACAAAGTTCGACAACGAAAGGAACGCCATATTGCCACATATATACGGTTTCCACATACATTCCACATCACTTTGAAAAAATGCGGAAAAGAACGAGAAGAAACACCGACTGTAAGCATTCGAGATTTCAAACAAAACTTCTTGTAAAGCAGCGGAAATCCGGAAAAGCATAAGAAAAACCACCCTTTTGGGTGGCTTTTGATGGTGGACACTAAGGGGCTCGAACCCATGACCTTCCGCACGTCAAGCGGATGCTCTACCAGCTGAGCTAAATGTCCTTGTATCTAGTAATCAGTCAGCGCTGATTACTAGATTAGTATATCACGTTTCGTCCGAATTGTCAAGCCCTGATAAATCAAATTCTAATTCTTCTCCGCAAGCACCGCAAGAGATAGAACCAGCCTCGAGCATATCTTCATCGAGATAGATGACCTCACCACAGGTGGGGCATACGACCTGATAAAGTTCCTGCTCCAGATCGAGCATTTCGGCGTCCTCATCGTCATCATCGACGGCGAGGAAATCCTCTGTAATGGCAGAGATCTCCTCATAGACGTCATCCAATTCGTCGAGCAGCTCTTCATTCTGCTGCTTTAAGTCGGTGACAGCTTCTGCCAGCTCCTCCATTGCGGAGAGCATACCGGCAAGGAGCTTCCCCTCCTTCTTGTCCGTATCAATGTCCAGTCCTTCATACAATCCTTTGAGATATGCGACACGTTCCATTACAGTCATCTTGCATCCTCCTTTTCAGAAAGCGAAGGCGAGTTGCCGGATCAGCCCTTTGCGCGCTCCAGATACTCACCGGTACGGGTATCGATCTTGATGCGATCGCCGATCTCGATAAACAGCGGAACCTGTACGGTTGCGCCGGTTTCCAGAACAGCCGGCTTGAGGGTATTGGTTGCCGTGTTGCCCTTGAAGCCCGGATCGGTCTCGGTGATCTCGAGTTCCACGAAGAGCGGCGGCTCTACCGCGAACACGCTGCCCTTGTAGGACAGGACCTTTACGTTTGTATTTTCCTTGACGAAGCGGAAGTCGTCACCCAGAGTGGACTGGTTGATCGGCAGCTGGTCATAGGTCTCGGTGTCCATGAAGTAGTACAGGTCACCATCTGCATACAGATACTGCATTTCCTTGCGCTCAACGTATGCCGGCTCATACTTGTCGGTCGGGTTGAAGCTGCGCTCGGTTACCGCGCCAGTGATGACGTTCTTCATCTTTACGCGCACGAATGCTGCGCCCTTACCCGGCTTTACATGCTGGAACTCGACGACCTGAAGAACCTGACCGTCCATTTCAAATGTTACACCGTTTCTGAATTCACCTGCAGAAATCATAATTTCGAATCCTCCAAAACATTAGACACCGTTGTGTTCTAAATTCTAATCAATGCTCATATATTTTACCCTATTTTTTATCGTTTGACAAGACCCTTTTTCACGTTTTGATAAAAATAAGGCAGATTCCATCCGAGGCTGTCTGCACAAGGGGAAAAGAAAGGGCGCGGAGACACGCTCCGCGCCCTTTCCCGTGGCAGGCAGCCGATCGATCAATGGCAGCATCCGCCGCAGTAATCCAGCGTATTTCCGCCATAATTACCGCCATAGCCGCATCCGCAGCCGCCCTGATTGGTGGTGCCACAGCACAGCCAGATCAGAAGGATGGCAAACAGAAGGATGATCCACCAAGAATCGGTGCCCCAGCAAGAATTTTGATACATAATGTTTTCCTCCTTTTGTGGATTACACCTTATCCTATGCCATCCGGAGGAAATGGGTTCCGGTTTTCACAACCCTTTTTGCTCTGCGCTTTCCAGCTGCTTTGCCGTGAACACACCGCGCTGTACCAGCATATCGCACAGCCGTCTGCCCTCTTTGTCTTTGGCAAACAGGGCGCGGTATGACGTATACGCCACATGGTCGCGCAGGAAACGTCCCTGTTTTTTGATCTGCTCCCGCTCGGCGGCTGTCTGGATGCCATGATCGACCGCTGCCTGATCGGCACGATCCCACGCGAAGTCTCCGCCGCGGTCAGAGTATCCGAGCGCACGCAGCAGGAAGGTCATGTAATCCAGATAGCGCAGCTGCATCGTGCTTCCAAACTGTGTTTTGCTGATGCCGCTGGTGTAGCCCTTTTCATAAGCATACGCAACATAGGCGTTTGCCCACGCCGGTACATCGGTAAAGGGATGCGTTCCACGGAACGCTTTTGCCTTGCTCTCCTCTCCCAGCAGACGAATGAGCATCACCAGTCCCTCCGCACGGGTGGCAGGGCGTGTCAGTTCATATCCCTTGAGGCTGCCCTGAAACAGACCGAGAGTGTGCAGGGCATCGGCATACGCGGTATACTGTGCGCCGGTTTCCACCGTCGAGCTCCCCGTTTGATAGCTCCCCGAGATCTTCAGCATGCTGTCCTCTGCAATGGTCAGCTCTGCCGCAGCATCACCTGCGAGATACCGCTGGTTCTCCACAAGGGGCTGCTGCGCTTCCACAGACTTTCCTGTAGACAGATTGAGCCAGATCCCTTTCCGCACCATCGCCTTTCCGCGTGTCAGGATCACCTCCGTGCCCTCTGATGCCGTAAGGGTGCTCCCACCTTGCAGCCTGCTTTCCACAGACCGTCCGAGTACCGCGGCAACCTGTGTTTCCATCCTGGTCTGCACGGTATCGAGCTGCGTTTCCAGTCCGTCGATCTTCTCACGCACATCATGCAGCTCTCCAACAGCGGCTTTCGCTTTTTGGGAAACCGTCTTCAGGTATGTTCCTGTTACATAAGAGCGGCTGACCAGAGAATCCCCTGTACTCAGTGCGCCTGCGGCTGTGCCGCCCAAAAACAACAGCAATGCGATCCACGCGATCGGCTGCTTTCTCATGTCTGCCTGTCCCCTTTCATTCACGATCGTTCTTTGTTCTATTCTGCCAGACTTCCCGAAAGTCCGGTATCCGTCAGCGCCTCGATGCGCACACGGCACAGGGTATTCTTTGCGATCTGTGCCCCCTGTGCATGGACCGGAAAACAGTAAGCACTGTGTCCGCTCCACCCTGCACCCTCCGGATGCTCGAACAGCACCTCCAATGTACGCCCCAAAAAGCGTTCTCGGTAGCGTTTGCTCATCTGTGCCGCCGCCGCCTTTGCCGCCTCTGCCCGCTGATTTTTCACCGCGAGCGGGATCTGGTCGGGCATTGCCGCCGCCGGAGTTCCCGGACGAACGGAGTACGGGAACACATGCATATCAGAAAAATCACATGCCTGAAGGAATGTCAGGGTCTCGGCAAAATCCGACGCACTCTCCCCCGGAAAGCCAACGATCAGATCGGTCGTAATGGAGCAGTCCGGAAAATATCGCCGCAGCAGCGCACAGCGTTCCGCAAAAAATGCCGCGGTATACCGCCGCTTCATCCGCTTGAGCACGGTATCACAGCCGCTTTGCAGAGACAGATGGAAATGCGGACGGAGATTCGAGTATCCTTGCAGCCGCTCACAGAAGGTCTCGGTGATGGTGCGGGGCTCCAAAGAGCCCAGACGGATATAGGTATCCGGTACGGCTTCGCACAGCCGCGCGATCAGTTCGGTCAGATCGCAGGGCTCGGACAGATCCTGTCCATAGGACGAGATCTCGATGCCGGTCAGCACGATCTCATGCACCCCAGCCTGTGCCAGACGCACGCTCTCCGCTTCTGCCAGCGCTGGCGGCATGGAACGCACATGGCCGCGTGCATAGGGAATGATACAATAGGTACAGTATTGGTCGCAGCCGTCCTCGATCTTGAGCAGAGCGCGGGTGCGGCCCTCGGGCACGCCTGCCGGAAGCACCTCGTATGTGCGATCGAGTGTGCGGAACCTGCTCAGATCGGTTTCCCGTATGCCCTGCACGGCCTGCTCACACAGGCGGATGATCTCGCCGCGTGACGCCGTGCCGCAGATCAGATCGATCTCACCGCTTGCCTCCAGCTTGTCCGGCTCCGTCTGTGCAAAACACCCACACGCGACAAGCAGCGCATTAGGGTTCTCCCTGCGGATCTTGTGGAACGCACGGATATTCTTTCGATCACTGATCGCAGTCACACTGCATGTATTTATAATGAATACATCTGCGTTTTCCGTACAGATGGTATGCCCGCCGGCGCGGGCCTGCTGCATGAGTGCCTGCGTTTCAAACAGGTTCACTTTGCAGCCAAGGGTATAAAATCCGAATTTCATCAACTAAACTCATTTCTTGTAAGATTTCCTTATTATTATACGCGAAAACACGCGTTCAGACAATAAGAAATGCCTGATTTTACAGGATTTACAAATTTTTAATTGACAAAAAGAAGATGCTATGCTATCATGTAATCAAATTGTAATCATCGCTTGTAACCGATTTGTAATCCAATACACAGCGTTTCAATAGGGAATAAAGGAGATTTTTGAATATGGCATCCGTCGTAAAAGAGGGCGAACTGCTCATGTATAAGGGCCATCCGCTCATGCGCAAAGAAAACATCATCTACTATGGCAGCATGGAAGATCGCTACATCATTATGATGCAGATCCTCGAAACCAAGAAAGAGGGCGACCTCGATGTGGCAACCAAGGTTGCCGTGCAGCTCCAGCAGACCAGTGCTACGGTTCGTATGAAAGATCGCATCGTAAAGAAAAGCGAGAAAAACAGCCTGTGGAGTGCTATGGATATCGCTTCCATCTGGCTCGGCCGCGCGTTATCGACAAAGTAAAACCATCGTTTCACTGCGTCGATCCCGTTTCGGCGTACAGGAGGATCTTTTCAGATGAATACAGCAAAACATATCAAGGCAATCCTGACCACTGCGATCTCCGCAGTGCTCATTTCCGGCAGTGCTTCCGCACTCTATACCGGAGTCAACACCGCAACCACTACCCTCAACTTCCGTGATTCTGCAAACGGTACCGTGATCGGCTCCATTCCGGGCGGTGCGCGTGTAGCAGTCATCGACAATACCAATGAATGGTATCACATCGCATACAATGGCGCAGTTGGATATGTCAGTGCAGATTATATCCGCGCAGCGCAGGACGGCGATGTGGATCTCGGCACCGGCATCATCAAGTCGGACGCCGTGAATATCCGCACCCAGCCGAACACCAATGCAGAAGTGATGCTCCAGCTCAATACAGATGATTGTGTTGACGTCAATGGCATCGTCGATGGCTGGTATCGCATCGCGATCGATGACACCGCAGGCTATATCTATGCGGATTACCTGACCTTCGATCAGAAAATGACCGATACCAAGCAGGTCCAGTATCGTGACCGTGCAGTCACACCGGCACAGGCAAACGCTGATGCAGGCAAGCTGCTCGATTATGCAAACCAGTTCCTCGGCACCCCATACCGCTACGGCGGCAGCACACCGGCAAGCGGCTTCGACTGCTCCGGCTTTACTACATATGTGTTCCGCAATGCGCTGGGTATTTCGCTCCCCCGTACCTCTGCTGAACAGAGCCAGACCTATACCCGTATCGATTCCATCGAGGCCTTGCAGCCGGGCGATCTGGTATTCTTCGGCAAGGAAGATAAGGTCAATCATGTCGGCATCTATGCAGGCGCAGGCGAGTTTATCCACTCCCCCCGTACCGGCTCCTATATCCGCTATGATTCCATCAATACCGGAAGCTACAACAGAAACTTCCTGTGGGGCGGCCGCGTTCTTTAAGATCTATACAAACAGAGCAGACCATGTTGTCTGCTCTGTTTTTTTCATCCACTGTACGCATTGCGATCTGCAGCCGCTGTCCCTCGATCCGCAGGGCAGAGATCTGGATCCCCTGTGCGCGAAGCCCTTCCGTGATCGCTTCCCCCAGCTCCTCCGAAATGGGCGTAAGCAGCCCATGCGGCAGCTTCAGTCCGCCGATCTCCAGCGAGATCGGATGCAGCACGAGCCTTTGATCGGCATATCCAACCGAAATCAGCGCGTAGAGCGGACAGGATTCCGGCAGGAGCAGCCGTGCCGCACGCGGTAAAGACAGCTTCCCCGGCTCGATCTGTGCCGTGCATAGCAGATTGTCCTGTTCTGTGATCTGCAGCCCGATCTCCTGTAGTGGAAAATCCAGCGGAAGCTGACGCGCGAGCAAAGCGGTGAGCGCGCCGCTGTCCAGCGAAACCTCGATGGCATCTGCCTGCTCCGACGTCTCCGGCTGCCCCGCACGCTGTACCGTTGTATGCGGCGTATGCATCGGCACATTGGTATACAGCACCATGTGCCGGATCAAAAACAGGCACAACAGCGCACAAAGCACCATACAGACCGTTTGTACCCAATTGCGCATGACCGATCGCTCCCTTCCTCACAGGATAGCTTATGAGGCACGCATGCGATCTATGCCAAAAAAAACACATCCACCAGCTATGCCGGTGGATGTGTTTCTATTTTCGATATCTTACTGATTTGCTTCGATATACTTGCAGATATCACCGATGGTGGACATCTTCATTGCTTCCTCGTCAGAGATGGAAATGCCGAAATTCTCCTCCAGATCCATCATCAGCTCTACGACATCCAGAGAATCTGCATTGAGATCCTCCTTGATGCGTGTGTCCATGGTCATGGATGCAGCATCTGCATCAAACTTCTCTGCCAGCAGCTCACAAATCTTCTCGAACATAATCACGTTCTCCTTTTTTCTTGGTTTGAATTTATTCTGCGAAAATCCCGATCTTACGGAATTTTTCATAGCGTTTTTCCAGCATCTGCTCTACGGTCGGCACCGCAAGCAATTCTTTCAGCTGCTCCTGCAATGCCTTTTTGAGGCTGCGCATCAGCGATCCGCCTTCCGGCACGATGCCCTCGATCATGCCAAAGGATTTGAGATCCTCCGCTGTGATCTTGAGCTGTTCGGCAGCATCGACCTCCCGACTGGGATCTTTCCACAGGATCGACGCACAGCCGCGCGGCGAGATCACCGAATAGAGCGCATTTTCCAGCATCAGCACGCGGTCTGCGACTGCGAGCGCAAGCGCACCGCCTGAGCCGCCCTCACCGGTAATGATACTGATGACCGGCGTGCGCAGCACCATGAAATCACTGAGGCATCTTGCGATGGCCTCCCCCTGTCCGCGCTCCTCTGCACCGACACCGCAGAATGCACCGGCGGTATCCACGAAGCAGAGCACCGGACGATGGAACTTTTCTGCCTGCTTTGCAAGCCGGAGTGCCTTGCGATACCCCTCCGGATGTGCCATTGCAAAGTTCGTCCGAATATTTTCCTCGGTCGTTTTTCCCTTGCGATGGCCGATCACCGTGACCGGCATCCCCTGAAAGGTCGCAACCCCTGCGCAGATCGCCGGATCATCGGCATAGCCGCGATCCCCATGCAGCTCGATGAAATCCTCGAACAATGCCTTGATATAGTCATCGATGGTCGGACGCTTGCTGTCATGAATGATGCGCATTTTCTCCGATACAGGGAGCTTTTCTTTTGTACTCATATCGGTTCCCCCTGTCTTTGCATCTGGTGCAGCCGGAGCAGTGTTTCCAAGGTATGGCGCATTTGGTTGCGTGGTACAATTTTATCACAAAATCCATGTGTAAGCAAGAACTCTGCGGACTGAAAATCATCAGGCAGCTTTTCCCCGATGGTGCCCTCGATCACGCGCCGTCCGGCAAAGCCTACGGTCGCATGCGCTTCTGCCAGAATGATATCGCCCAGCGAAGCAAAGCTCGCGGTCACACCGCCAGTTGTGGGATCGGTCAGCACCGTGATATAGAGCAGTCCGGCATCTGAATGGCGGCGCACTGCGCCCGATACCTTCGCCATCTGCATGAGGGAGAACATTCCCTCCTGCATCCGCGCACCGCCGGAAGCGGTAAACAGGATCACCGGCAGCCTGTGGCATGTCGCATACTCGAACAGACGGGTCAATTTTTCTCCGACCACACTGCCCATAGATGCCATCAGGAAATGGCTGTCCATGACGCCAAGACAGGTCGAAATGCCGCCAATGGTACAGGTACCCGTTGTTACGGCATCCTGCATCCCCGTCTTTTCCTGCAATGCCTGTATTTTTTCACCGTATCCCTCGAACCCAAGCGGATTGCAGGGACGGATATTGCCAAACAGCTCATGAAAGGAATCCTTATCCGCCGTCATGCGCACGCGGGTGCGTGCAAGCAGTCGGGCATACTGTCCACAGGACGGACAAACATACAGGTTTTTTCCGTAGCTGCGCGCTTGCAGCTGTGCGCCGCAGCCCTTACATACGATCTGCGGCTTTTCTTCCGGCAAGGTCTTGGAATCCTTCATCTGCATGGAGGTCGTTCTGGTTTTTTGAAACAAATCGATCAGCATGGCTTTCCCTCCTCTCAGCGGTCAAAATCGCCGTTTGCAATCGAATTGGTATGGAAGTCTCCCGATACAAAGCGATCAGAGGACAATAATTTGAGCTGGAAATCCGTACTCGTTGTTACCCCGTCAAACAGCGTCTCCGCAAGCGCACGCCGCATCCGCGCGATCGCCTGCGCTCTGTCCTTTCCGCTGACGATCAGCTTCCCGATCATACTGTCATAATAGGGTGGGATGGTATACCCCTGATACGCCGCAGTATCCATGCGCACCCCTGCGCCGCCCGGAAGATGCATCCCATCGATCTTTCCCGGACAGGGCGCAAAGTTCCGCGCCGGATCCTCCGCATTGATACGGCATTCGATGGCATGCCCGCGCAGGCTGAGATCCTCCTGTGCAAATGAGAGCGGCTCACCTGCCGCGATCTTGATCTGTTCACACACGAGATCCACGCCGGTGACCTGCTCCGTGACCGGATGCTCTACCTGAATGCGCGTGTTCATCTCACAGAAAAAGAAATTCTTGTCGCGATCCACCAGAAACTCGACCGTTCCGGCATTGATATATCCCACCTGCTTGGCAAGCGCGCGTGCCGCCCCACAGATCTTCGCGCGGGTCTCCGCGTCCAGAAAGCAGGATGGCGCTTCCTCGATCAGCTTTTGATGCCGCCGCTGGATGGAACATTCCCGCTCGAACAAGTGCACGACGTTTCCTTGCGTATCGCCCAAGATCTGAACCTCGATATGCCGCGGATTTTCCACATATCGTTCGATATACAGTCTGCCATCTCCGAAGTTTGCCTGTGCTTCTCCGGATGCGGTATCGTATGCCGACCGCAGTTCTTCCGGTGTATGGGCAACACGGATACCCTTGCCGCCGCCGCCAGCAGATGCCTTGAGCATGACCGGATAGCCGATCTGCTCCGCCCACTGTGCGGCTTCTGCAAAATCCGCAACCGCGCCATCCGAGCCGCGTGCGACCGGAACGCCTGCCGCAATGGCGGTGCGCTTGGCTTCCGATTTATCCCCCAGAAGGCGGATGGTCTCCGGCTTGGGCCCAATGAACGCAAGGCCATGCCGGATGGCAAGTTCTGCAAATCCTGCATTTTCCGAAAGGAAGCCAAATCCGGGGTGGATCGCCTGCGCACCGGAAGCCAGTGCCGCCGAGATGAGATTCTGCATATTGAGATAACTTTCTCGCGGATTTGCAGGCCCGATACAGATCGCCTCGTCTGCGATCTGTGCGTGGAGCGCTTCCTTGTCCGCTTCCGAATAGACCGCAACCGAGATGATCCCCAGATCCCGACAGGCGCGAATGACACGCACCGCGATTTCGCCACGATTGGCGATCAATATTTTTTGAAACATAGTTCTATCCCTGCATTACGCGCCAATAAAGCACTTGATTTCCGCTTCCGATGCCAGCTGACCATTTACGAAAGCCTTGCCCGCAGCAACCGCCAGCGGTGCACGCATTTTGATGAGCTCCACTTCCAAAGTCAGCACATCGCCCGGACGTACCATCTGACGGAACTTTGCCTTGTCGATGCTGGTATAGAATGCCGTCTTGCCCTTGTGCGCCTCCTGTGACAGGATCGCGACCGCTCCCACCTGTGCGAGTGCTTCCAGCTGGAAGACTGCGGGCATGATGGGATCGTTCGGAAAATGTCCCTGAAAGAAAAATTCCTCTCCGGTCAGGTGCAGTTCTCCTTTCGCGCCTGTCTCGCTCACTTCCAAAATGGTATCGACCAAGAGCATCGGCGGACGATGCGGAATGATCTCCATGATCTGTTCTTTGTTCAGCATAGGGTATCCCTCCTTACTCGATGACGACCAGTACCTGATTGTACTCGACCATATCGCCGTTCTGTGCCAGCACACGGCTGATCGTGCCGTCACAGGGCGCGACGATCTCATTCATCGTTTTCATGGCTTCGATGATGAACAGGGTATCCCCCTTTTTCACCTGCTGTCCCACTTCGATAAAAGGCGGTTCCTCCGGCGCAGGCGCGCTGTAGAACACACCGACAAGGGGTGCTTCGACCGGCGTGCCGGAACATACGGCTTCGGTCGTTTCCGGCACGGAAGGCACAGATGCCGCCGGAGCGGCTGCCACAGGTACAGCCGTGCAGCTCCCCACGGTGGGAAGCTCGATATGCAGGGAAAGCTCCTCTGTTTTGATATCAAATACGGAAACACCGCGCTGCCTGACTGCATCCATCAGCGCAATGGAAAGTTCCTTCAATTCGTTCGTTTTCATTTAATCCTCCAGCTTCCGGAACAGGAGCGTTGCATTGTGTCCGCCAAAGCCCAAAGAATTGCTGAGGGCTGCACGGATGGGCTTCTCTACTGCCTGATTGGGTGTGATATTGAGATCACATTCCGGATCGGCCTCCTGATAGTTGATGGTCGGGGGCACGGTATCATGTGCCATCGCCAGCAGGCAGGCGATCGCTTCCACTGCACCAGCCGCGCCCAGCAGATGACCGGTCATGGACTTGGTGGAAGAGATATGCACGGTCTTGGCAGCCTCTCCCAGTGCCTGCTTGATGGCGAGGGTCTCGATCTTATCATTCATCGGGGTCGAGGTTCCATGTGCATTGATGTAGTCGATCGCGTCCGGAGTCATGCCTGCGTCCGCGATGGCAAGCTGCATGGCACGCGCACCGCCTGTGCCCTCCGGATCGGGGGACGTGATATGATATGCGTCCGAGGTCGCACCATATCCGGCAACTTCACCCAAGATGACTGCACCGCGTGCCTTTGCATGGGACAGGCTTTCGAGCACCAGCGCACCAGCACCCTCTCCCATTACAAAGCCGCTGCGCCGTGCATCGAACGGAACGGATGCCGCATTCGGGTCTTCGCCGGTATGCAGTGCCTTCATGTTCTGGAATCCGGCAGTTGCAATGCGGATGATGGAAGCCTCCGCGCCGCCTGCTACCATGATATCCTGATAGCCGTGGCGGATGGCACGCACCGCTTCACCGATCGCATGATTGCCGGTCGCGCACGCCGTCACCGGACAGATGGACTCCCCCTTGAGCCCCAGTGCCATAGAGACATGCGCCGCACCCATATTCGCGATCATTTCCGGAATACAGAGCGGCGACACGCGCCCTGCCCCCTTTTCGAGCAGCTTGGTGAATTCCTCTTCAAATACAGAGAGTCCGCCAACGCCCGAACCGAAGAACACGCCTGCACGGTATGGGTCAAAGCTCTGCTCCGGTATCCCTGCCTGTGCCCATGCCTGCTTTGCTGCCGCCAGCGCAAAATGACAGTAACGATCCATGCGCTTGCTCTCTCGCTTATCCATATATGCAGTCGGGTCAAAGTCCTTGACCTCTGCGGCGAGCTTTGCCTTATAGTCGGTCGTATCGAAATGTGTGATCGGCCCAATACCGTTCTTTCCGTTTTTCAGCCCTTCCCAGAAGGAAGGGACATCATTTCCGATGGGTGTCACCACACCCATACCCGTAACAACTACACGTTCCATAAAAGACCTCCTGTTATATCCCCATACCGCCGTCCGTCACGATGACCTGTCCGGTCACATACGCCGCAGCGTCCGATGCAAGGAACGCCACCACATTTGCGATCTCCTCCGGCTTGCCAAAGCGTCCCAGTGCGATCTGCTTCTTTGCGCCCTCGCGGACTTCCTCGGGCAGGGCATCGGTCATATCCGTCTCAATGAAGCCCGGTGCTACGGCATTGACCGTGATCCCACGGCTGCCCAGCTCCTTTGCAGCCGACTTGGTCATGCCGATCAGACCAGCCTTGGAGGCTGCATAGTTGACCTGTCCGGCGTTGCCTGCAATGCCGGAAACCGAGCTGATATTGACGATACGCCCTGCTTTTGCACGCAGCATCATGGCTCCGCACAGACGCAGCATATTGAATGCGCCCTTCAGGTTGATGCGAATGACATCATCGAACTGTTCTTCGCTCATACGGACGAGCAAGCCGTCTCGGGTAATGCCTGCATTGTTGACGAGGATCCCCACAACGCCAAGTTCTTCCTTGATCTCCTTGAGCGCACGGTCACAGGCTGCAAAATCTGCAACGTCCCACGCCTTTGCCACAGCGCGTACACCGTAGGCGCGGCACTTTTCCGCAACTGCCTCCGCCTTCTCCACGGAAGCGGCGCAGTTGATGACCACATCATGTCCCTCGTGTGCGAGCTTTTCTGCAACTGCGGCACCAATACCGCGCGAAGCCCCTGTAATCACTGCAACTGCCATCATCAGCCTTCCTTTCCAAACCGTGCGGCACGCTGTGCGATCACATCGCACGCGCCCTGCATGAGTGTTTCCACGATCTCCTTGCAGGGTGCCGATCGCTGAAGCATTCCTGCGATCTGCCCTGCCATAAAGGTTCCCTCCTCAAAATTGCCGTCCTGTACGGCCTTACGCAGAGAACCTGCCGTCATTTCTTCGATTTCCTCCAGCGAGCGATCATCCCCTGTCTTTTCGAGCTGTGCACACTTGCGTGTCACGGGGGACTTGAGTGCGCGTACCGGATGGCCGTTCGCCCGTCCGGTCACCATTGTCGAGATATCGCTTGCCTTGAGTACCAGTTCCTTATATTTGTCTGCGATCTGACATTCCTCTGCGGTCAGGAAGATCGTACCGCATTGTACGCCCTCCGCACCCAGCATAAGCATCGAAGCTACGCCGCGGCCATCGCCGACACCGCCTGCGCCGATGACAGGGATCTGGACGGCATCCACGACCTGCGGCACCAGTGCCATCGTGGTCGTCTCTCCGATGTGTCCGCCGGCTTCCATGCCCTCTGCGATCACGGCATCTGCGCCTGAACGCTCCATACGCCGTGCCAGTGCGACAGAAGCAACCACCGGAATGACCTTTACACCTGCTTCTTTCCATGCCGGAATATACTTCGCCGGATTTCCTGCGCCTGTCGTCACGACCTCGATCTTTTCCTCGATCGCGAGCTGTGCAAGCGCATCTGCATTCGGACTGAGCAGCATGATATTGAGTCCAAGCGGCTTACGGGTCGCCGCGCGTGCCTTCTGGATCTCCGCACGGATAACTTCAACCGGTGCAGCACCGCCTGCGATGATACCGAGACCACCTGCCTCACTCACCGCCGCTGCAAGGGTCCCTTCCGCGATCCATGCCATCGCCCCTTGAAAAATGGGATATTCGATCCCTAACAGCTCTGTAATCCTCGTCTTCATAAGCTCCTCCTCAAATCCGAATGACAGCCGCGCCATAGGTCAATCCGCCGCCGAATCCGCAGACAACGATGGTCTGTCCTGCCTGTAGCTGTCCGCCTTTCTTCATTTCGTCCAGACACAGCGGCACGCTTGCCCCCGATGTATTCCCGAAATGATCGATATTGACATACACCTTTTCGGCGTCCAGTCCATATCGGGTCGTTATCATATTCAAAATACGCACATTGGCCTGATGCAGCACGAACCAATCGATCTGATCGGCAGTCATCCCTGCGCGTTCCAGCACCGTATCGATCGCCTCCGGCACGGCTGCCGCCGTAAACCGAAAGACTTCACTGCCTGCCATCTGTAAGAAACGATCGGCATGTGCCGTTCTGGTCTCTGCCAGCGGATCTTCCTCGGGCAGGGCGCGCGCCTTGAGACATTCTCCCAGCGTACCGTCTGCACGCATATAAGTGGACAGGATCCCGTCCTCCCCTTCTGCCGCCTGCAGCACCGCTGCGCCTGCGCCGTCTCCAAAGATGACACAGGTTGCGCGATCGGTATAGTCCACGATGCGGCTCAGGGTCTCGGCGCAGATGATCAGAATATTTTTTGCCTTTCCTGCCTTCACGAAGCTGTCCGCCACCTCAAGACAATAGACAAAGCCCGAACATGCCGCGCTGAGATCGAATGCCATCGCATGACTTGCCCCCAGCTTGCCCTGCACCATACACGCAACGGATGGAGTGAAATAATCGGGGGTCACCGTTCCGACCAAAATAAGATCCAATGCCTCCGCAGAGAGATCTGCATCTGCAAGCGCACGGCGTCCAGCCTCCAGTGCCAGCTCCCAAGTTGCCGTATTCTGTGCAATACGGCGTTCGGCGATGCCTGTTCGCTTTTGTATCCATTCATTGTTGGTATCGACCATGGATTCCAACATTTCATTCGTCAGCTTCCGTTCCGGCAGATAGCTGCCTGTACCAATGAGTTTTGTGCCCATCCGGTTCACACTCCTTGCATGTATTTTATAGAACAATGCCTGTCCCCGATCGGAACCCACTGGTCTCCGATCGGGCGATCTGCCTGAAAAGATCCTTTTTGAAAATTTCCTGCAATAGTTTGATTGACAAACTAATCTTCCAATATTATAATAAGAGAAAACTGGTATGTCAACCATTTTCTTCACAGAAAAGCAAAAAATCTTAAAAAAGACGTGGTTTTCAAAACTACGAGTTGCGGAGGAAGATATTTTATGAACTATGGATTTGCTTTTTTCCCCGGACAGGGCGCACAGCATCCGGGAATGGGAAAGGACCTGTATGAAAACAATGCGGCGGCAAGGGCGATCTTCGATCGTGCTTCTGCGGTAGCGGAAATGGATGTTGCGAAACTATGTTTTGACAGCACGCAGGAGGAACTGAGCCGCACGGTGCATTCACAGATCGCGATCTTTACCCATTCACTCGCGGCGCACGCTGCGCTCACAGATGCAGGTGTTTCCTTTTCCGCCTGTGCAGGCTTCTCTCTCGGAGAATATTCCGCTTTGGTTGCCTCCGGCGTACTCAGCTTCGAGGACGGGATCCGTTTGGTACGCCGTCGTGGGCAGCTGATGCAGCAGGCCGCCGACTCTATGGATGGATGTATGGCGGCTATTTTGGGGCTTGCAGACGAAGCCGTAGAACAGGTATGTGCTTGCGTTGATGGAGTCGTATTTCCGGTCAATTACAACTGCCCCAATCAGCTTGTCATCGCAGGGGAGCGTACCGCCGTGGAGCAGGCGATCACTGCCTGTAAGGAAGCTGGCGCACGTCGTGCCATGCCCCTTGCTGTCAGCGGTGCATTCCACACTTCCCTCATGGCAGATGCCGCAAAAGAACTGCGTGCCTTTGCGCAGGATCTGACGGTACATACACCCACCTGCCCCATTTATACCAACGTTACCGGCGGTCTGCTCGAATGCTCCGATCTGCCTGCACATCTGGAGCAGCACATGTGCTCCCCTGTCCGCTGGAAAACACTGGTGGCAAACGGCATGGAAGCCGGTCTGTGTTCAGGCGTTGAGATCGGCCCCGGCAAAACACTGGCTGGCTTTGCCAAAAAGATCAGCAAAGCATTTGAAATCAAAACCGCGGAGACTGCCGACGAAATCGGTTCTATTTCTGCCGATCCCTCATATACTTAAATTGAATCAAGTGATTTGAGATCCTCCTTCCTCTGATCCGTCCCGATTCGGGATGGGTCAGAGGATTTTTTTCACTCGAAGAAAGCGACATATTTTCCGTTTTTCAGATGCTTTCAATCAAATAGAGCGATATTTGTCGAAATTTTGCCTTCTGTAGTGATTTTTTTATTTTATTTTTTGTATACCTAGGTTTTGTATCATTCGTTTTGTGCTTTGCCGATTCACAGAACAAGGTCTTTCCTCACCGCTCAAGGATCCAACGGCAATAAAAAAGTGGTTCATCGAACCACTTTTTGGGGCGATCCCCCGCCCTTCTCTTATACATACTCGATTTCATACCCTTGGCTGAGCAAGCTCATAATATGATGGATCATAAGGATGGTGATATATTCCTTCCCATCGACCATAATGGTTTCCGCCTGTGCATCCAGCTTCCAGCCGTATCTTGTAAAGATCTCGACCCGAACCTCACCTGTTCTGGTAACTACTCTTGCGTATTTATCACTTCGGTCATATTGCACTTGTGCTTCCCCTCTCGTTTACAGTGCTTTCTTATAAACAAGAGGGTCTTAAATAGTCTGTGATCCCACCGGGGATATGCCGCAGGAGCTCCTGAACGGTTTGTTTGCCATCGACCAGCTGACGCAGCTCGGCATCTGTCGCGCCGACCAACTGTACGAACTGTACACTTCCATTCGGCGTATCGATCGTACCCAGCGCTTCATCCTCCATTGTCAGGAAACCCGTAATGGCAGAAGTACCATCTGCGTCCATGCCTGTGGTCTGTCCTGTGTAGATATACTCCTCCGGTCGGAAGATCTCACCACTTTCAAACGACATCCGCGCGATCGTCTGTAAAATACCGCAAATATTCTTTTGTTCACGCTCTCGTTTGCGGATCCCATCCTTTGCGACCTTGAGCGTCAATTCAAACCCAAACCCACTGTAATCACGCTGTTCGGATTCCTTTTCATAAAGCTCTGAAAATCCATAGGTCACAAAATGATAGAACGATCCGCCGTCATAGATACTGATCCCGTCCAAGGGGTCATCCCCACCCAGACGATAACTGACGATCGGCGCATAGTGTGTTGGCTCTGTCTGTTCTGGATATTGCTTACACAGGGCCTGCGTGATCGCATCCCATCCGGCTGTTGTTGCTGCTTCCATCGATTCTCCTCCATTGGGCACAAAGTCAACGATCTGATTCTTATGTCTTATTTTGTAAAAGCGAATTGAGCTCGTCCAAAAAAGTATTGATGTCCTTGAACTGGCGATAGACGGAAGCGAACCGTACATATGCCACTTCATCTACATTTTTAAGTTCCTGCATGACCATTTCACCGATCTTCTGGGAGGAGATCTCGCTCTCCAGAGTTCCAAACAGCTTCTGTTCTACGGAATCGACCAGCTGCTCCAGCCGTGCCTGTGGTACAGGACGCTTTTCGCAGGCCTTCATCACGCCGGACAGCAGCTTATTACGGCTATATGGCTCTCGTGTGCCATCACGCTTCACCAGCATCAAGGGCAAACGCTCCACGGTTTCATAGGTGGTAAAACGCTTGAGGCACTGAAGACATTCCCGTCTGCGGCGAATGCTGGTTCCTTCGTCAGTGGGGCGCGAATCTACTACCTTGCTGTCTGGATAGTTACAGAACGGGCACTTCATAAAAATCACTCTCTCTATTATAAATTCGATTGGATCGCTGAAATCCTTATTTCTTTTTTTATTTTACCATATCCCCCTGTCCAGCGCAAAGAAGTTTTTTGTAAAAACAACAAAACTTTTTGACGCTGTATCGGTCTTACGCCAGAACGGGCAGGTGCTGTGTGCATTCTCAAATGCAGCAATGCATGCGCTGCTGCAAAACCTCTGCAGCCTGCGCGATCTCATGATCTTGCTCAAAATTGGAGGAATACACCTCAATGAGCATTTGTCTGTCATATCCGAACGCATCGAGTGCCTTTTGGAATGCGGTATAGTCCATACTGCCCTTCCCCGGAAGCAAACAACTGTGCGTATCATCATAATCATTGATATGGATATTACATAGCTGCTTCTCCATGATACTGAGATATTCCGACCAATGGTGTCCGGCGCGGTTGCCCTGCTTGAGATCAAGTGTATAATGCAGCTCCGGCACATGCTCCGCGAGCTTCTGCAAATAGCGGGGGTCTCTGGACTTGCACCATGCAACATTCTCCTGTGCCAGCGTGATCCCGATCTCATCCGCCATGGCACACAGCCGATGATAGACCGCATAGGCACGTTCCATGTGGTCGAACAGGGTGTCCTCTCCCATGAAGCGTTCCCCGTGGAAGGTCAGATACCGCGCCCCCAGATACTTCGCGGCTTCCATATAGCGGCGGTACTGCGCAAAGCCGTCCTCCGTGCGGCGCGGATAGGCAGAAAAAAGCAGCATCCCTTCCATGAGCGAGGTATACGGATGGATGGATACGATATCGATCGCATGCTGTTCTGCCGCTTTCCGGAGCTGCTCCAGAAACGGCATATCATATTCACTTTCCGTGTTGAAAAAGATCTCCATGGTGTGAAAGCCCATCGCTGCGATCCGCTCTACAGCGGCTTCGATCGGCTCCGGATAAAAACAAGCAGTAGAAATTCCCAAACGCATATCATACACTCCTTTTTGTTGTTCTATGCTTTCAAAAGTAACAAAAGCCAAGGGTACTTCCTTGGCTTCTGTCCTGCCATGATCCATCCTATGGTCATGGATTATGCAGCGTGATGACGCTTTTTCAGACGCTTTCTGAAGAATGCCCACAGAGAGCTGGAAAGGAAGATCGAGGAGTACGCACCCGAAATGATACCGATGAGCAGCGGCAGGGTAAAATCACGCAGGGACGGTACGCCCAGAATGAATACCATACCGATGGTGAACATGGTCGTCAACGTGGTATTGATGGTACGGCCCATGGTCTGCCAGATCGAACGATCGGCGATGTCCTCAAAGCTTTCCTTGCGTGCCGTGCGCAGGTTCTCTCGGATACGGTCGAATACGATAATGGACGCATTGATCGAATAGCCAAGGATGGTCAGCGCACAAGCGATAAAGTTCTGGTTGAACGGCAGCTGGAAAATGACATAAACAGAGAGCATCACCAGAAGGTCATGCACAAGGCAGATGACAGCTGCAAGGCCAGAGGTAAACTCAAAGCGGAAGGAAATATAGATCAGCATCAGGATGACCGCGATGATTGCGGAAGACAGGGCTGCCTTCTTGAGGTCATCACCGACGGTCTTGCCAACGTCCTCATTGGAGAGCAGGTCATCATCGGTCAGCTTGTACTTTTCCTGCATTGCCTGAATGACAGAGGCACGCTGCTCACTGGTCAGGCTGGTCGAGCGTACAATGACCTCATTGCCCTGATCGCCTGTGATCTGCGGGGCATTCGGGGTCACGCCCGTTTTGTCCTTCACGAGATTCTGGATCTCACTTAGTACATTTGCATCGAGCTTTGTGTTCGGCATCCGGAATTCCATCTGGGTACCGCCCGCAAAGTCGATATCGAAGTTATAAAGATTCACGCCAAACGGCAGCGCGAGCAGGCTCACAAGACCTGTAATGCACAGCAGAATCGAAATGATCGTGAAAATCTTAAAATGCTTTACAATAGAAAATTGATTTTTCATTCCAATTCCTCCTTTCTTATGCGCCATAAACCTTCGCGTTGCGGATCTTGAAGTCCACCATGCGGTTGAGCAGGAAGTGTGTCAGAGTGAGTGCAGTGAACATGGACAGGATAACGCCCAGCCCCAATGTAGTTGCAAAACCTACGATCGTACCGGTCCCCAGAAAATACAGCACACCGGCTGCGATCAGGGTGGTGATATTGGAGTCCAAAATCGCAGTGAATGCACGCT
>JARIAV010000052.1 GCA_029257685.1 Butyricicoccus sp. | reverse complement strand
TGCCGCTCTTTGTTGTGAATGTAAGAAATCAACCCTTGAGATCAAAGGAAGAATCATAATGAAACGATCAGTTATGGCAGCGGTACTTACTGCCCTCCTGCTTCTGAATTCAGGCTGCCGTGCAAGGCTCGCCTCCAGTCAGTCAGATTTCTATGCGATGGATACCTTTATGACCGTCACTGCATACAATCCGGATGAACAGCTGGCACGGTCCACACAGACCGAAATTGAACAGCATATCAATGCATTGGATGCGCTGATGTCGCGGCAGAGGGTAGAGAGCGAGACGGCAAAGCTCAATGCCGCAAAGGGGGCAGTCGTTACCGTAGATCCAAAGCTCTATGATGTTCTGGAAACCGCAGTCCGTTATGCCAGAGAGACTGATGGGGCGTATGATCCCACCACAGCCCCTTTGTCTGACCTGTGGCAGATCGGAACAGACCATGCCCATGTGCCCACACAGGCAGAGATCGACACCGCACTCCAACAGGTCGGCTGGGAGAATATCCATCTGCTCGGGAACGATCAGGTGCAGCTCACCAATGGGGCACAGATCGATCTGGGCGGCATTGGCAAGGGCTATGCGGCAAATGATGCCGCTGCCATTTGTCGGACGGCAGGCGATACGCTCCGCGTGCTGGCACAGCTCGGCGGCAATATCATAGGGGTTGGGCAAAACCCCAAAAGTGACACCGGAGAATGGGTCATCGGTGTTGCCGATCCGGACAAAACAAGTGAATATGTCGCAACAGTTGCCATTACAGAGGAGTCTGTCGTGACATCGGGAGATTATGAACGCTATTTTGAGCAGGATGGCAAGCGATATCACCATATCTTTGATCCGAAGACCGGCTATCCGGCGGACAAAGGACTGCGTGCAGTCACGGTCGTCGATGCCGATTCCGCCAAGGCAGATGCGCTCACAACGGCACTGTTCGTGATGGGATTGGAGCGCGGACTGGAGTACTGTGCATCGCATGAGATCAAAGCAGTGTTCATTACAGAGGGGCGAGAAGTGATCCCGACCGATGCCGTGCGCGCACAGTATACCTTTACAGGTGCAAAGGCTGGATATACCGATGGACAATAAGTGGAGACGGGGCGATCTTGTCATTTGTGCGGTGGTGCTGTGTCTGGCAGTGCTGTCCGCCATTCCCTTTTTCTTCCAGTCTGCGGATACCCTTATCTGCGAGATCAAGCAGGAGGGGCAGGTCGTAAAGACCATACGACTCAAAGCCGGGTATCGGGATACCATCACGCTGGAGCGTGACGGTGTGACCAATGTGATCGAGATCGAGGGAGAGCAGGTGCGGTTTGCACGATCGAACTGTCCGGATCAGGTATGCGTGCGCACGGGGACGCTGACACGCGCTGGGCAAATGGCGGTCTGTCTGCCAACACGGGTGACTGTGCGTATCTTGGGGGCGGATGCGCCGATCGATGCCATTGCAGGATAAAGGAGAGCACAGTATGAAAGCCAAACAAATCGCCCGGTGCGGCGTTCTGATCGCGGTCGCGCTGGTGCTGTCGCTGGTGGAAAAAATGATCCCCATACAGGCGCTCGTCCCTGTGCCAGGCATCAAGCTGGGGCTTGCCAATGTGGTCACGGTGTTTGCGCTCACCCGTCTTTCTCTGCGCGAAACATGCGCGATCGTTCTTGTGCGCGTGACGCTGGCTTCCGTGTTCATGGGGAGCGTGACCGGTTTTCTGTTTTCCCTCTTTGGCGGTTTGCTGTCCATGCTGGTCATGAAGCTGCTGCTATTCGGACTGGGACGCTGTTTTTCGCTGATGGGTATTTCCGTTGCAGGGGCAGCGGCGCATAATATCGGACAGATCGCAGCCGCCGTTCTGGTGCTGGGTACGGTGCATGTGATCGGCTATCTGCCGTTTTTACTGCTGGTGTCGATCCCGATGGGGATCGTGACGGGAATGGTGTGCGCCATCGTGCTTGGGCATCTGGAACGCATCTCGAATACCTGAAATAGAAAAAAATTCCAGCAGATTGCTGGCATAGTCTGTGCTTTTCCGTGTTATACTACGCAAAACGGAAGGAGCGAATGATGCTATGAAAAACAGGATCCTATCTGCATGCCTCATTGTGCTGTCACTGGCGATGCTGGTCGGCTGCGGCAGAAGAGCACAGGATAACAACGGCGCAAATGCGCCCGATCGTACCCAGCAGAACAGCCAGAACGATACCATCACCGATCTGCCCAATGCACCGGACAATGGTTCCAATGTACAGGGCGTTCCCAATGCAGCTCCTGAGGATCGCAAGCCCAAGGAAGGCTCGGTCACACAGGATGCAAAGGACATGCTCGATGATGCAGGGGATATGGTCGGCGATGCCGCCAAGGGTGTCGGCGATGCCGCAAAGGATGTGGGAGACGCCACAAAGGATGCAATGGACGGTGACAAAAACACCAGGCCAACCGATCCGAATAAGACTGATGCAAAAAAATGATGAAAAACGGGATACACAGCGCGCTGTGCATCCCGTTTTTGTACTTATTTGTTCTTGATGTGATAGCCGCCGTTTTTGAGTGCTTTCATGAGCCGTTCGGCATGTGCATCGCCGCCGACCTCGCAGACGACTTCGATCAATGCCTCGCCGATCGCAAGATCGGCCGAAATGCGATCGTGATTGAACAGGATCACATTTGCGTTCTGCTCCGCAACGATGTGCGCAAAGCGTTCGAGCGCACCCGGAACATCGGGCATGATGGTCGAGAACTTGATGTGGCGGCGGCGCGTTACCAGACCCTTTTCCACAACCTTGTGGATAAAGGAAACATCGATATTGCCGCCGGACAGGACGCAGACCACCTTTTTGCCCTTGATATCCAGTTTGTGATTGAGTACGGCTGCAAGAGAAGCTGCACCGGCAGGCTCGACGACCTGCTTGGCGCGTTCCAGAAGCAGCATGATCGTGGAGGCGATCTCGGCGTCGGAGACGGTCACCATCTGATCGACATACTGATCGATATACTGCATGGTGATATCTCCTGGCTGCTTGACTGCAATGCCGTCTGCAATGGTGTGCGCGCTTTCGGTTGGGATCACGCCGCCCTGATGGAAGGAATTGACGATCGCAGATGCGCCCTCTGCCTGCACGCCGATGACTTGGATACGGGGATTGATCTGCTTGACACAGGCTGCAACACCGGACAGCAGACCGCCGCCGCCTGCGGGGACAACGATCGTATCCACGGTAGGCAGATCGCTCAGGATCTCCAGTCCGATCGTTCCCTGACCTGCCATAACATCTTCATCATTGAACGGATGGATGAGTTCTGCACCGGTCTCGGCAACGATCTCCTGCGCCTTGGCATAGGTTTCATCGTAAACAGAGCCATGCAGGATCACCTTGGCACCGTATCCTTCGGTCGCCGCGACCTTGGCGATGGGTGCAGAGCGCGGCATGACGATCGTAGCAGGTACGCCGACGGAGGCCGCCGCAAAGGCAACGCCCTGTGCATGATTTCCGGCAGAAGAAGCCACGACAGCAGGCAGATCCCCTTCCAGATAACGCTTCATGATTTTATTATACGCTCCGCGTACCTTGAACGAACCGGTTTTCTGCTGGTTCTCGTATTTGAGATAAACTTCCGCACCGGTCATCTGGGAGAACGTGGAAGACGTACTCAGTTGGATGGTGTGGACAACGTTTTTGAGACGGGACGCCGCCTCTTGAAAATCATTGACTGTCAGCATGCTTTTGTCCCCTTACTTTTTGTGATTCAAAGCTAAAAGATATTTTACAGTTTAGCACGATGCATTATCGATTGCAAGGTGTATGGCCGGAAAATTTAGCGGTATCCGACAAAAAATGAAATAATTTGAATAACATTGTATTTTTTCGATGGGTTTGCTATAATAGCCTTGTATGATTTGAAAGAGGCAGGCAAGGAAGGATATTTATGAGCCAATCAGAGATCGGATTCCGCACGGCGGCACTGGGCTTTCGCCGTGAGGACGTATTGGAGTTTATCGCACAGGAGACAAAACACCGTCAGGAAATAGAAGAAGAACTGGAACGTATCCGGCAAGAAGCGGCGGAGCTGCGCCGGGAACGGGAGGAAGCGGATCGCGCCTC
>JARIAV010000044.1 GCA_029257685.1 Butyricicoccus sp. | reverse complement strand
ATGCCGTTCGCGTAACTGTAGAAGGTGCGGACGAGGCTGATGCATGTGCAGCAGTTGAGAAGTTCTTCACAGAGAACCTGTAAGTCGTATCGAATATCAAAAGAGCAGCCGATGGCTGCTCTTTTTTATTCCGCAAGCAGGGATCTCATTTGCCTGAGATAAAAGTGTCTTCTATGCTTGACAGGATTGCATCAAAACGGTATACTGAATTTATCAATATTTTGGCTAAATGACCAAAACTGTTCGGGAGAGAAAAACATGCAAGAAAATAAAAATCTGCGGGAGGAAAATACAGAGGAGCGTATTCTGGATGCAGCGTTCGATGTGGTCTATGAAAAGACCATCAGCGGCACCCGCATGGCACTGATCGCAGAGCGTGCAGGGATGTTCCAGTCCAATATCCATTATTATTATAAATCCAAGCATGAGCTTATGATGGCTGTGCATAAGAAGGTGCTCGATCGCTGTGCAGAGTTACAGGAGGAGTTGCTTTCTACCTGTGGAACTGACCTCAAAGAACGCATTGGCGTCTTTTGGGGACAGAAACGGGAATTCATTGTAAATGAACAGCGCTATGATTTTGCAGAGATCGATTTTTGGGTACAGTCCCGTGTGGATGCACAGGTAAAGGAAGTATTTGTAGAGTCATTTGTGGTATGGCGTGCTAAAATTGAAAAGATGCTCAAAGAATTTCATGTCCCAGACGAGCGGGCGGCGATGCTGGCAGTCGTTATGACCTCCATGATGGAGGGTGCTTCCATCCAGTATCTGATCGATCCGGGCGCGTTCGACATTGATGCCTATTTCGATTATTGCACACAGATGGTCATTCGAGAGATTCGAAACGGCTGATTTTTGAAGGACGTAAGCCCGGAGGGGCTTGCGTCCTTTTTTGTTTGTGTAGAAAGCACTAAGAATATCCGAACGGTTTTGTGCAAAATGGAGAGAGAAGGGATTGCTATGAAAACGATTTTGAAGCATGGTACGGTCATCACGCGAGATCCGGAAAATCCTATGGTTCCAGATGGTGCTGTTTTGTTTGCGGAAGGCAGGATCTTGGAGGTCGGGAACAGCGAGGCACTTTGCAGGAAATATCCCGATGCAGCATGCATCGATGCCAAGGGCGGGATCATTTTACCCGGCTTTATCAATGCGCATCATCATATTTATTCGGCATTTGCAAGAGGGCTTGCCATGCCAGGGAAGGCCGCGCATGATTTTCCGGCTGTACTGGAGAATATCTGGTGGAAGATCGATCGGCATCTCATGCGCCCGATGACCCGCGCTTCTGCCTATATGACGCTGATCGAGAGCATTCGCTCCGGTGTGACCACTGTGTTCGATCACCACGCATCGTTTGGAGAGATCCCGAACAGTCTGGACGAGATCGCACAGGTCGCCGTCGAGCTGGGCGTGCGTGCCTGTCTGTGCTATGAGATCTCTGATCGGGACGGCGCAGAGAAGGCGCGGCAGAGCGTGCTGGAAAATGAACGCTTTGAACATTTCTGCAAGCAGGATACGAGTGGTCTGCTTGCGTCCATGTGCGGGATGCACGCATCGTTTACCATTTCGGAGGAAACGATGGCGTTTGCGCGCGCCCATACACAGGCAGGCTTCCACATCCATGTATGCGAGGGGGCATACGACCGCGATCATTGCAGTGCGACCTATCACGAGACCGTTATCGAACGTCTCAAACGGCATGGGATCTTGGGAGAACAGACCATCTGCGGACACTGTGTTTATCTGACCGATCGTGACCGTCAGCTCCTGAGAGAGACCGGAACTGCCGTGGTACACAATCCACAGTCCAACATGGGCAATGCAGTCGGGGTGACGGACGTGCGCAAGCTCATGGAGAGCGGCATTTTGGTCGGGATGGGAACAGATGGCTTTACCTCGGACATTCTGGAGTCGGTCAAGACCGCGAACGTACTCATCAAGCACATGAATCAGGACCCGTCCGTCGGCTTTGGAGAGGTCATGGATATGACCTTTGGAAACAATGCCGTGCTGGCAGACCGCCATTTTGGGGATACCTGCGGCGTGATCCGTGCAGGGGCGCGTGCCGATCTGATCGTTTCCGATTACCGCCCGATGACCCCTCTGACAGCCGATAATATCAATGGACATATCACGTTCGGGATGAACGGACACAATATCACAACGACCATCTGTGGCGGCCGTGTACTGATGCAGGATCGCGTTTTGGTCGGCGTGGATGAGGAGAAGATCGCGCACGCGTGCCGAGAACAAGCTGATCTGTTGTGGAAGGCTTTGGGGGTTCCGCAATAAGCCTTTCCGCAGCTGTCATAAGAGAAGATTGAGAATGGAGAGATTGTAAATGAGTGACAAGATGAGAACGATCCCGTTTGACGAGCTGGTCGAACGTTCCCTGCGGGATCTGCGGCAAACCCGATGCCTGTTCCATGTTCCCATTGCTGCGCAGGTACCCGACCTGCATTTGCAGTTCGCAGGTCGTCCGCTGTCCTGCCCTGTGGGGCCTGCTGCCGGACCGCATACCCAGCTGGCACAGAACCTGATCGCCGGATTCGGCGCCGGAGCCCGTCTGTTTGAACTCAAGACCGTGCAGGTCTTGCAGGAAGAACAGCTGGGCATTCAAAAGCCCTGCATCTGGACGGGAGATGAGGCGTATAACATCGAGTGGAGCACCGAGCTTCCCATCGCGGAGGCACGCGATGAATACATTCGCGCCTATCTTGCGATCCATCTGCTGGCAAAGGAATTCGATCTGGATGAAAAGTTCCAGTTCCATGCAAGCGTGGGGTATAATCTGGAGGGCATCCAAAGCCCTGTGGTCGATGACTTCCTGAATGCCATGCTGGACGCTTCCAAGACCGATTGCTGGAAGACCTCTATCGCATGGGTGCTGGAGCACTTGGATCTGTTCACCAAGGTCGATGCAGATTTTGTGCGATCCATCAGCCCCTGCATTTCCAATACGGTCACGCTTTCCACCATGCATGGCTGTCCGGCGGATGAGATCGAGCGCATCGCGGCATATCTGCTCACGGAAAAGGGATTCCATACCTATATCAAGTGCAACCCGACCCTCATTGGCTATGAACGGGTCAAGGAGCTGCTGGAGACGCTGGGCTATGGATATATCGCGTTCGATACCACCCATTTCGATCATGACCTCAAGCTGGACGATGCGCTCGCGATGCTGCGCCGTCTGTGTGCGCGTGCGGCGGAATCCGGTCGCGTGTTCGGCGTAAAGCTGACCAATACATTCCCCGTGCAGATCCGCAATCAGGAGCTTGCAGGCGACGCGATGTATATGTCGGGTAAGCCGCTGTTCCCACTCGCCATCCATGTGGCGCGTATTTTGAGTGAGGCATTTGAGGGACATCTGCCGATCTCTTTCTCCGGCGGCATCGACGCGCATAACATCACAGAAGTGCTCTCCTGCGGCATTGCGCCGGTCACGGTGGCGACCGTTCTGCTCAAGGCAGGCGGTTACCGCAATTTGACCCGTCTCACCGGACTGGCACCGGAGAGCGTTCCGGCACAGGTGGATACAAACCGCCTTGCGGCGTTATGTGACTCGATTACACAGGATGCACATTATCAGAAGCAGGCAGACCGCCCGCGTCCGCCGCGTCCGAGAACATTCCCGGAGGCATGCTTCCGATGCAAAAACTGTGTGGATGTCTGCCCGAACCGCGCCAACTATCCGATCCCGGAATTGAAGCTTGCCATCCATATCGATGCGTACTGCAATGAATGTGGCAACTGTGCCTGCCTGTGTCCCATCGGGATCGTGCCGTACAAGGACAAATTCACCCTGTTCTCATGCAGAGAGGATTTTGAAAATTCACAAAATGACGGCTTCCTGCACCGTGAGATCTATCGCTGGCATGGACAGATCGGCACGGACTTTACCGCTTTGCCGAAGGAGTTGCAGCAGGCGATCGATAGGCTTCTGGCAGCTGATTTCGCATGATCCCTTGTGTCTGGAAGGACAGATACAAAAATCGCACCGATCCATAAAATTTACATCACATGTAAGAAAACAATGGGGTGAGCAGTATGTATCAACTGACGATCAATGGAAAATTATATGAGTCCGAACAGGATAAGCGTTTGATGGATGTCCTGCGCGGAGAATTGGGGTATAAATCAGTCAAGGACGGGTGCTCGGAGGGTGCCTGCGGCACTTGTACGGTGCTCATCGACGGCAAGGCGACCAAATGCTGTGTGCAGAAGCTGTCCCGTCTCGATGGAAAGACGGTACAGACCATTGAAGGACTGACCGATCTGGAAAAGGAGCTTTATGTCTATGCCTTCGGGCAGGCAGGCGCGGTACAGTGCGGATTCTGTATCCCCGGCATGGTCATGTGCGCCAAGGCATTGCTGGATACCAATTTGAACCCGACACGCGATGAGATCGCCTTTGCGCTGCGCAATAACTATTGCCGCTGCACCGGCTACAAGAAGATCATCGATGCAGTGGAGATCGCCGCCCAGATCCTGCGTGACGGCGGCAAGATCCCTGAGATCCCACCCATCACCGGTGTGGGCGGACAGGTACACCGCATCGATGTGCGATCCAAGGTGCTCGGTACAGGGATCTATACCGATGACATCGATATGCCGGGGATGTTGTATGGTTCGGCAGTGCGTGCCGCCTATCCGCGTGCAGCCGTCCGTGCCATCGATACAACGGAAGCCAAAAAAGTACCGGGGATCGTTTGCATTGCAACTGCGGACGATATCCCCGGAGAAAACAAGGTGGGTCACATCAAGCACGATTGGGATACCCTGATCCCTGTCTATGGCTATACCCATTGTCTGGGCGATGCCATCGTGCTGGTATGCGGCGAGACGATGGAAGCCGTGGAGCAGGCAAAGAAGCTGGTACACATCGACTATGAAGTCAAGGAAGCCGTATTCGATCCCATCACAGCCATGCAGGAGGGCGCACCGCGCGTTCACCGCGGCGGCAATATCCTGGCGCATGAGAACCTGCACCGCGGCGATCCGGATACTGCGATCGCAAATGCGAAGTATGTGGTGACGCAGCATTATGAGACCCCGTTCACCGAGCACGCCTTTATGGAGCCGGAATGTGCTGTGGCAAGCTATGACAACAATGCGCATACCGTCAAGATCTGGTCGAGCGATCAGGGTGTATATACCACACAGCATGAATGTGCGCTGATGCTTGGTCTGCCAGATGAACATGTACACGTTATCAATGCCCTGGTCGGCGGCGGCTTTGGCGGTAAGGAAGATATGTCCGTACAGCACCATGCCGCCCTGCTGTCTTACCTGACCAAGCGGCCTGTTAAGGTGAAGCTGACGCGCGAGGAGTCCATTCTGGTACACCCGAAGCGGCATGCCATGTCCATCGACTGTACGACAGCCTGTGATGAGAACGGCATTCTGGTCGGCACGCGCGTGCGCGTGGTCTCGGATACGGGCGCGTATGCATCGCTGGGCGGCCCTGTCTTGCAGCGTGCCTGCACCCATGCAGCAGGACCCTATAACTATCAGAACATCGATATCGACGGCGTGGCAGTCTATACGAACAATCCACCGGCAGGTGCGTTCCGCGGTTTTGGCGTGACACAGACCTGCTTTGCCACGGAATGCAACCTCAATCTGCTTGCGGAAAAGGTGGGCATCTCGCCGTGGGAGATCCGCTACCGCAACGCCATTCGTCCGGGGCAAGAGCTGCCCAATGGTCAGATCGCATTTGAGGGGACTGCACTTGTGGAAACATTGGAAGCGGTTCGCGATGTGTTTGAACAGCATCCGCGCGCCGGCATTGCCTGTGCGATGAAGAATGCAGGTGTCGGCGTAGGTCTGGCAGACTGGGGACGCTGCCGCCTGACCGTGGAGCATGGCAAGATCTGTATTCGAGCGGGTGCTTCCTGTATCGGTCAGGGTTTGGGAACCGTGCTGACCCAGATCGTCTGTGAAGTGACGGGGGAACCGGCGGAGAATGTGGTATACATGGCAGCACAGACCAACACCGCGCCGAACTCCGGCGATACTTCAGGCTCCAGACAGACGCTCGTGACGGGCGAGGCGTGCCGCCGTGCCTGTGAAAAGCTGGTAGAGGCACGCGGCACAGGCACGCTCAAGGATCTCAACCGCCAGCAATTCTTGGGAGAGTATCTGGCAAAGACCGATCCGATGGGCTCGGATAAGCCCAATCCGGTCTCCCATGTCGCGTATGGATATGCCACACAGGTCGTATGCCTGAATGAGGACGGTACGATCGAGAAGGTCGTGGCGGCGCACGATGTGGGACGCGCGATCAATCCGAATGCCTGTGAGGGACAGATCGAGGGCGGCGTTGTCATGAGCCTTGGCTATGCACTCACTGAGCGTTTCCCGCTCAAGGAGGGACGCCCCACACTCAAGCTGGGGCAGCTTGGACTGTTCAAGGCGAATAAGACACCGGATGTCCAGTCGATCTTGATCGAGAAAAACAAGCCCGATCTTGCCTGTGGTGCGGTCGGCATTGGGGAGATCACTTCTATCCCGACTGCGCCAGCCGTGCAGGGCGCATACTATAAGCTCGATGGAAAGTTCCGTACATCGCTTCCCTTGCAGGAGACCCCATATACACCAAAGTAAAGGATACACAAAAAGCAGAGGGAAAATTCCCTCTGCTGAGACTGTCGAAATTTTTCGACAGTCTTTCCAGGGGGATCCAATCCCCCTGGATACAGAGCCGGTTCCAGTAGAAACCGGCTCTGATACCCCTGGTTTCGCGCCCGATGGCGCGGGTCGAGGGCAAAATCCAAGACGCATGTCCTTGGATTTTGAAAATTTTAAGTCGCTTTGCTCCAGAAAAAAACGGAAGAAAGGCTTTTTTGACACGCTGAGCAGAGGGAAAATGCCCTCTGCTTTTTGTGTGCAAAATGCCGAATCAGCAGATTTTCATGCAGTCTTGTTTCGCGTCGTCCAGACACGCAAGATAGGTCTCCATCATCTGCTTTGCGTCCTCTGCCTGTGTCCCTGCGGATTCACAGATAAAACGCGGTGTCCAGCCACGCCGTGCAATACAGCGTGCAAGCGGCGCAAAGTCGGGGCCATACTTGGTATCTGCAAAGGTCAGATGGCGTACCTCTCCCTTTGCGCTGTACTCGACGTGGGAAAAGTGGCTGTGAAAGATGCGTGCGCGTTCCGTTCCGATCTTCTGTTCCAGCATGGTCA
>JARIAV010000033.1 GCA_029257685.1 Butyricicoccus sp. | reverse complement strand
AGCCGGATTGCTGACGGCAGCACTTGCGCTCACCGTCCTGCCTGCACAGGCACAGGCAGCCGTGGAAAAGCAGCTGTTCAAGTCCAAGAAAGGGGAAGTCATCGCGGAGTTCACCGCCTCTGATTTCCTGGGTAAGAAACAAGAAACAATTACATTTTGTGACTATGATACAGATGGAAAATTGATCGTACAAAAAGAAACAGTTCCTGTCAATTATTATAGAACTGGCAGTACGTTTGAAATCGATCTGAAAGAGGGCGGGCGCAAGCCGGGGGATATATGGTCTGCTACACACAGATACTATTATAAGTTCAAGGATGTAGAGGGTGCAGTTGATTTCGGAAGTGTGGATGAAGGATGGATCGATCCAGCAGAACGCTACATCTTTACATTTACTGAGGATGAGGTCGATGAATCCGATGAATCCGGTGAATTTGAACTTAGCGGGTTGAATATGCTGTGGGTGTCAAATGATGAAGATGAGTCAACAGGTTACTATTTCCGTGTTGTAGATGAGCTGCCGGAGGGCGTGACGCCTGCAAAGGGTGAGGGCAAGCCCGATGCCAAGCCGCAGGACAAGCCGGCAAAGCAGGACGATCTGGTCAAGTCGATCGATGCGAAAATGATCGTCAACGGCAAGGCGTCTTCTTTTGAGGCATACAACATTGCGGACAACAATTACTTCAAGCTGCGTGATCTTGCACAGGTGCTGAGTGGCACGGAAAAGCAGTTCGAGGTCAGCTGGGACAGCGCAAAGAATGCCATCAACCTCGTATCCGGAAAGGCATATACCGCAGTCGGCGGTGAGCTGTCCAAGGCGGACGGCAGCGCCAAGGCCGCAGAGCCGAACACCTCCAAGGTATATCTGGACGGCAAGGAGCTTTCTCTGACCGCGTACACCATCGGCGGCAACAACTATTTCAAGCTCCGTGATCTCGGTCAGGCGATCGATTTTGCGGTCGGCTGGGACAATGCATCCAGCACCATCACCGTAGACACCGCCAAGGGTTACACCGCGTAAAGCCTTTTGACCGCCAAACGCATGGAAAAAGCGAGCACCTCCCAAAAGTCGGGGCAGGTGCTCGCTTTCTGTTTGCAGGCGATCGGTCGTTATGCTTCGGGCAGGGCGCGTACCAGTTCCTTGAAGCGGTCGCCGCGCTCGGCAAAGTTCTGGAAGCAGTCGAATGATGCACTTGCCGGACTCATGAGCACGATATCGCCTTCCTTTGCGATCTCGTGCGCCTTGGCAACTGCGGCTGCAAGGTCGGGCAGGTCGTAGATCTCCGGCTTTTCTGCCGCGTCTGCCTGCTCCGTGCACGCGCGGATCTTGGGCGCGGTCGCACCCGTCAGCAGCAGGGCTTTGACGTGCGCACAGATGGGCGCGCCGAGCACGTCATACGGGATGTGCTTGTCATAGCCGCCTGCGATCAGGATGACCTTCTGGTCAAAGGAGCTGAGGCCTGCAATGGTGCGCGTCGGGCTGGATGCAATGGAATCGTTATAATAGGAGGCACCGCCCACGGTGCGCACGAACTCGATGCGGTGGGCGACGCCGCCGAACGTCCGCGCAACGGCTGTGATGTCGTCATCTTCACACAGACCCTGCACGATCGCCGCCGCCATCATGACGTTCGATACGTTGTGTGCGCCGGGGATGCGGATCTCGTCCGCTGGCATCAGCTCGCGGTCCTTGCCGTCCTCTGCAATGTAGATCTTGCCCTCACGCAGATACACGCCGTTTTCCGGCTTGACCCGCTTGCTGCATGTGAGGATGCGGTGATCGCCCAAAATATCCAGCATACGCGTTTCGCGGTCGTCTGAGTTGAGCACCAGTCTGCCGCCCGGTTTCTGGTGGGTGTAGATGCTTGTTTTTGCCTGCACATACTCGGCAAAGTCCTTGTGATAGTCCAGATGGTTGGGCGTCAGGTTGGTGATCGCCGCGATATCCGGACTGAAGCGCATCCCCATCAGCTGGAAGGAGGACAGCTCCACGATGGCGAGATCGTCCGGCTGCATCTTGGGCACTTCGGGCAGCAGCGGTGCGCCGATGTTGCCGCCCAGATGGCAGGTATAGCCTGCGTGCTTGAGCATTTCATAGGTGAGGGTCGTTGTGGTGGTCTTGCCGTCCGAGCCTGTGATGCCGATGATGCGGCAGGGGCACACGCGGAAAAACAATTCCATTTCGCTTGTGACCTCGCCGCCGCGTGCGCGGACGCGTTCCAGTGCCGGATCGTTGGGGTGCAGTCCGGGGGTGCGGAACACGATGTCTTCATCCAAGGTGTCCAGATACCCCTCGCCGAGGGAGAAGGCTGCGCCATGTGCGGCAAGGTCGTCGTAGACGACGCCGAGTGCTTCGGCGGTTTTGCGGTCGTGAACCGTGACGGAGATATCCTCCGCGCACAGCATGGAGACGAGCGGGAGGTTGCTGACGCCTGCGCCGATCACGCCTACACGCTTACCGCGGATTTCATTGAAATATTGTTCTAATGCTGTCATCGTTAAAAAACCCCTTTCATCTTTGTTTATTTTACCCTCTTTCTTTGGGGAATTCAAGGATTTGCCCAAAAGCAAAGGGAAAATGCTTTTTTGGAAATCCGCAGGGTTTTCCTTTCTGCGAAAAAGATTTGCTTGGAAACAAGTGAAAATGTTTTTTGGGAATCCGTAGGATTTTCTTTTCTGCTAAAAAGTTTTTGCTTGGAAGCAAGTGAAAATGTTTTTTGGGAATCC
>JARIAV010000026.1 GCA_029257685.1 Butyricicoccus sp. | reverse complement strand
CTTAGCAGAAAAGAAAATCTGACGGATTTCATGACTTGGTCGACGGGGTCGACCACAGCCTCGCCGGAAATCGACCCACTGGGTCAATTTCTATTTCGGCAAGGCTTTTTGCTTTGAAGCAAATCCTTTTTAGCGGAAAGGAAAATCCAACGGATTTCCAAAAGATTATATCTTTGCTTTGAAGCAAATCTTTTTTGCAGAAAAGAAACTCCTGCGGACATTCTAAAAAAGTTTCCCTGCTTCTGGAAGCAAATCCCTTTCACACCAATGAAAACCAGATGTTCCCCCTGCCAAACAGGGGGCTTTCTTTCCCCAAACGGCTTGTAAAGACTTGTAAAATAAAGGTGCTTGTGATATGCTAAAAATAGGAAAGTAGCTTTCCAGAAACCACCCCACCCACGGCAGGGCGGCGCGTGCCGCCACAAACCATACAGCGGACAAGCGTACCTGTGGGGGACTTCTGGAAAAGCCGACCCGATATTCCGATAATCTACAGCTATCAAACGAACCGCACACGGGAACAACCAACCGCCATCGCACAGGGAGAGCATACAGGCATGAGCCATATTTATTCGGTCACACAGCTGGGGCAGGAGATCAAGAACCTGCTGGAAAGCCGTGCAGACTTCCGGAACATCTTCGTACAAGGGGAGATCTCCAACTATAAACAGCATACGTCCGGTCATCATTATATGACGCTCAAGGACGAGGGCGGCGCGATCAATGCCGTCCTGTTCCGCAACGATGCGCAAAGACTGCGCTTCCGTCTCGCAAACGGCATGAAGGTCATCGCGCGCGGACGCATCAGCTCCTTCCCCAAAACCGGACAGGTGCAGCTCTATATCGCCGACCTCATGCCGGACGGGGCAGGCGCCTTGCACCTTGCCTTCGAGCAGCGCAAGGAAGCCCTCGCCCGAGAAGGACTGTTCGACCCTGCGCACAAGAAACCCCTGCCGCCCCTGCCCGAGACCATCGCCCTTGTGACCTCGCCTACGGGCGCGGCGGTGCGCGATATGCTGCGCATTTTATCGCGCCGCTTCCCGCTCGCGCGCGTCCAGCTTTGGGGCGTGCTGGTGCAGGGCGATCAGGCGGCGGCGAGCATCGCCCGCGCGATCGCGGCGGTGAACGCCCACGGCGCGGCAGATGTCATCATCGTGGGGCGCGGCGGCGGCTCGCTGGAGGATCTCTGGTGCTTCAACGAGGAAGTGGTCGCGCGTGCCATCTTTGCAAGCCGCATCCCCGTCGTTTCCGCCGTGGGGCATGAGCCCGATGTGACCATCTCGGACTATGCAGCCGATCTGCGTGCGCCCACGCCGTCGGGTGCGGCGGAGCTGGTCGTTCCGGACAGTGCGGAGCTGCGCTTGCAGCTCGACCGCCAGATGGAACGCCTGTCCGCCGCCATGCACCGCCGGCTGACGGGCGCACAGCGGCAGACCGAACGGCTCGCCGCTTCGCTTGAGCGGTACGCACCCATGCGCTATGCCGCCGCCCAGCAGAGCCGCGTGGACGCCCTTCAGGGGCGGCTTTCGCAGGCGATGCACCGCCGCATGGAGACGGAGCGGCGGCGGCTCCTGCGCAGCGCCGGACAGCTGAACGGACTGCGCATTTTGGACGGGCGGCGCGCCCGTCTGGGTGCGGCGGCGGGACGCTTGCAGGCACTCAGCCCACTGGCAGTCCTGTCCCGCGGATTTTCCGTGGTGACGGATGACAGAGGGAACATCATGACAGACAGTACAGCACTCAAGACCGGAGACCTTGTGACCCTGCGCTTTGCAAGCGGCACGGCACAGGCAGAGATCCGATCCGTGGAACAGGAAAAGGAGCAGACATGCCACAGAAGATAACATTTGAACAGTCGATGGGACGGCTCGAGGAGATCGTGCGTCAGCTGGAAAAGGGAGAAGCCTCCCTCGAGGACAGCCTCAAGCTGTTCGAGCAGGGCGCGAAACTGGTCACGGCACTGAACGGACAGCTGGACGCGGCACAGCAGAAGGTCGAGCAGATGATGCAGGGCACGGACGGCAGCGTACAGGCCGTGCCGTTCGAAACGGGGGAGGAGACCGAATGAACAAGCAGATGCAGGACTATATCGAGCGGATCGAACAGGCGCTCGACACCTATTTGAGCCACGAGGGGTATGAGGGTCAGCACGCCATCATCGAAGCCATGCGCTATTCCACGCTGGCAGGCGGCAAGCGTCTGCGCCCTGTGCTGACGCTGGAATTCTGCCGCGTGTGCGGCGGCGATATCGAGCAGGCTTTGCCCTTTGCCTGTGCGCTCGAAATGATCCACACCTATTCGCTGATCCATGACGATCTGCCCTGTATGGACAACGACGATCTGCGCCGTGGACAGCCCACGAGCCACAAGAAATTCGGGGAAGGCATCGCGGTGCTCGCAGGCGACGCGCTGCTGACCTACGCGTTCGAGATCGCCGCCTGCGACAACGGCGGACTCGATCCGAGACGCGTCGTGCAGGCGGTGACGGCACTGGCTCAGGAAGCTGGTTACTGCGGCATGATCGGCGGACAGGCGATCGACATCTCCTCCGAGCATGAAATGCTCTCCTATGAACAGCTCAAGGAGCTGCAAAACCTCAAGACGGGCGCACTCATCCGCGCGGCGGCACGCATGGGCTGCATCGTGGGCGGCGGCGACCGCGAGCAGATGCGCGCGGCGCTCATCTATGCTGACCGCGTTGGGCTGGCGTTCCAGATCCAAGACGACATCCTCGATATCGAGGGCAATGCGGATACGCTCAAAAAGTCGGTGGGATCGGACGCGCGGAGCGGCAAAGCCACGTTCCCTGCGATGTTCGGCGTGCAGGCGTGCAAGAAGATGGTGCGCGAGCTGACCGACGAAGCCAAGCTGGGGGTTTCCATTTTTCCGGACGCCAAGTTCCTGCGGCAGCTCGCGGAATACCTCGTCACGCGCGAGGCGTAAAAAACTGCCCCTGCCATGCCCGCAGTGGGCAGGTGTGAATAAATTTTCACGGATTGCATAAAAGTTTACAAGGAAGCCCTTGCATTTATCCGGTAATTGTGGTAACTTATCCGTGTGACGCAGTATTCTAGTCAGGCGTTCTCTCCCCAGGATGGGCCTAAAAATCCATCGAAGGGCATATCGATGAAGTCTCTGGTGCCTGCTTCTTACGCCCAGTTTGGGGTGGGTGCTGGGGGTTAAGACTTTAGGGCGCGTTTCAATGGCATGAGATACCGACCCTATTGTCGTGGAGACCCGACTCTGTGGGACACCTATAGCACCCTTCGGGGTTGATGGATGGCTTACGGATCGGGATGAAACCTGTAATGCGGTGCGGCGAAAGGGACGCGGGAACTGATCCGTCGGGTCGGGCCTGTGCCCTGCATCAAAACGCTGTGTACAGAGTAGCCTGCCTTGCGTGGTCATGGTGGATGTGGTACCCACCTGCTGGCTTGCGGCCGCAGGCTGGCGGGCATTGATCGCTGAAACCATGGCTGCAAAAGAGGCTAAGGAGAGAGCTGATCCTGTCGTGGAAATCACCTAGACTGTCTGAAATACGGGCAGGCGTGGGATTGCAGTGCGGACTCAGTGGCAATTCGGTCCCGAACGTGGCAACACCTCGGCACGCGCTTCAAAGGGAAACCGCCGGAGCGGCGACGCACGGCAGTGCGCGGGGAAATCCAACCGAACCTAAGCCGCAAGATTTACCACCCCTGCTGTCACACTTTTTTTCAAATCGATCGCACGATCGATCGCTATATGGAGCGGCACCCCTGCCGCAGATCCAATTTTATGATACAACGAATGAGACTGCCTGAAACGCTTCGTTTCGGGCTTTCTTTCAAAAAACACAAATTTGCAGCTGTGCGTGAAAGGAACACTATGGCACTCGACGGAACGGACAAATATCGCAAAAAACAGAAAAGCAGGTTTTGGAGCGCGGTCAACTGGAAGTGGGTGCAGACCATCACCCTCTTATCCTTCCTCATCTCGGTCTCCATGTCCTATCTGTCGAGCGAGGCACTCAAAACGGTCAGCAACCTTGCAGCGTTCTTCATCCTGCTGCTGTTCGTCCTCATCGGCATCGTGTTCGATATCATCGGCGTTGCCGCGACCTCCACCACGGAAAAGGAGCTGCACTCGATGGCAGCCAAAAAGGTGCATGGCGCAAAGCAGGCGGTGTGGCTCGCACGCAATGCGGAAAAGGTCGCGAGCTTCTGCAACGATGTCGTGGGCGATATCTCCGGCATCATCTCCGGCGCGACCGGCGCGGTCATCATCGCAAACCTCAAACCTTACCTGACCGTGCCGCAGGCACTCGTCGTCTCCCTGACCGTCACCGGCTGCATCGCGGCGGCGACCATCGGCGGCAAGGCGATCGGCAAGGCGTTCGGCATCTCCAAGAGTGTGACCATCATCCACACCGCCGGACGCGTCCTCGCATTCCTGCACCTGCCAAGACAAAAGAAACGGTGAAGCTATGGAAAATCCTATCAAAAACAGATATGGGGTGCTCGACCGCGTTCGAGATGCCGACGATCTGCGCGGCATGCCCGATTCGGTCAAGGCGACCCTGTGCGAAAACATTCGGGAATTCCTCGTGGACCATATCTCCAAGACGGGCGGACACCTCGCCTCCAACCTCGGTATCGTGGAACTGTCCGTCGCGCTGGAGAGTGCATTCGACTCCCGCCGTGACCGCATCATCTACGATGTCGGCCACCAGTGCTATGTACACAAGATCCTCACCGGACGCAAGGAGCAGTTCGATTCCCTGCGTATGTACGGGGGTCTGTGCGGCTTTCTGAAGCCTGCCGAGAGCGAGACCGACCCCTGTATCACCGGCCATGCCTCCAATTCGGTCTCCGTTGCGCTCGGCATGGCGCACGCGCGCACCCTGCGCAATGACAAATACCATGTCGTCGCGGTCATCGGGGACGGCGCACTCACGGGCGGCATGGCGTATGAGGCACTGAGCGACGCAGGCGCGAGCCATGAACCGCTCCTCGTCATCCTCAATGACAACAATATGTCCATCGACAAGAACGTGGGCGGCATGGCGCGCCACCTTGCAAGGCTGCGCGTCTCGCCGCAGTATCTGGACACCAAGAACCATATCAAGGCGGCACTGTCCCATGTGCCCGGCGGCAAGACGCTCACGGCAAAGGGGACAAAGCTCAAAAGCGCGATCAAGTCCGTCATGCTCCCCGGCTCGATGTTCGATCAGATGGGTTCCACCTATATGGGGCCGGTGGACGGGCACGATCTCGCCGCACTCGACTTCCATCTACAGCTGGCAAAGCGGCTCAAATGCCCCGTGCTCCTGCACGTCATGACCAAAAAGGGCAAGGGCTACCGCTATGCCGAGCAGGCACCGGACAAGTTCCACGGGGTCTCCAAGTTCGATCCCATCCGCGGACGGCTGCCCAAGGGGGACGGCGGCTTTTCTGCCGTCTTCGGGGAGGAGCTTTGCAAGCTCGCCCAGCATGACGAGCGCATCTGCGCCATCACTGCCGCCATGCCGTCGGGCACGGGGCTTTCCGGCTTTTCCGCGCAGTTCCCACAGCGGTTCTTCGATGTGGGCATCGCGGAGGAACACGCCGTCGCGATGACAGCAGGCATGGCAAAGCAGGGACTGCGTCCGGTGTGCGCCATCTATGCGACCTTTTTACAGCGCGCCTATGACCAGCTCATCCATGACGTTTCGGTCGCCGGAGACATTCCGGCGGTGTTCGCCATCGACCGCGCAGGCATCGTGGGCGCGGACGGCGCGACCCACAACGGGACGTTCGACGTGCCGTTCCTGCGGAGCATCCCGAACATGACCATTTTGTGCCCGTCGAACTATGCCGAGCTGCGCGCCATGCTCACACAGGCACTCTATCACAACGAGACGGGCGGCGCGATCGCCGTGCGCTATCCGCGCGGCAAGGAGGGCGCGTTCACGGAGGACACCACATCTGCGCCCCTGTGCTGCGTCCGACCGGCACCGTCCCCACAGGCGACCATCATCACCTATGGCATTCTGGTCAATGAAGCCCTTGCGGCGGCGGAACAGCTCGCGGCGGCAGGCGTGTCCGTCAGCGTGTGGAAGATCAACGCTATCTGCGCCGCCACCGAAGCCGCGCTCGATGACGTGCTTGCACAGGCTGCGCCCCTGTGCGTGGTACTCGAGGACGTGGTACAGAACGGCTCGTTCTCCGAGGCGGTCGCACAGGCGGCGGTCCGGAGCGGTAAGCCGCTCGACCTGCAATGTGTCAACACCGGAAACCGTTTCCTGCCTCATGGCGCGGTGACGGAACTCTATCAGCTCTGCGGCATGGACGGCGCAAGCGTTGCGCGGCGCATCGATTCATGCCTGCAATCCACAAAAAAGGGGAAGGAAAACAGTGGCGAAGAAAAGACTGGACGTATTGATTTTTGAACAGGGGCTCGTTCCCTCACGCGAACGCGCCAAGACCACCATCATGGAGGGACTGGTCTATGTGGACGGGCAGAAGGCGGACAAGGCGGGCACGATGGTCGCGGAGGACGCAAAAATAGAAGTGCGCTCCAACGCCAGGCAGTTCGTCTCCCGCGGCGGCAAGAAGATCGAAAAGGCACTCGGCCATTTCGCCATCGACCCCAAGGGGCTGGTCGTCATGGACGTGGGCGCGTCCACGGGCGGCTTTACCGACTGCCTGCTCCAGCGCGGCGCGGTCAAGGTGTACGCGATCGACGTGGGATACGGGCAGCTTGCCTACTCCCTGCGCATCGATCCGCGCGTCAAGTGCATGGAGCGCACCAACATCCGCTATGTGACCGCGGACATGCTGGAGGAGACCCCCTCCCTTGCCGTCATCGACGTTTCGTTCATCTCCCTGAAGCTGGTGCTTCCGGTCGTGTCCGAACTGCTGGACGCGGACGGCCGCATCGCCTGCCTTATCAAGCCGCAGTTTGAAGCGGGCAAGGGCAAGGTCGGCAAGAAGGGCGTCGTGCGCGAACCGGAGATCCATAAGGAAGTGCTCGATGCCTTCATCGAGAACGCGCACGCCGCCGGCATGCAGGTACATGATATGACCTTCTCGCCCATCAAGGGGCCGGAGGGCAACATCGAATTTTTGGGCTATCTGGGCAAAACGCTGTCCGAGACCGCGATCGACACGGCGGACATCGTGGCACAGGCACACGCGGCACTGGACGCATGACAGGAGGGACGGCGCATGAAAATTTTCATCAGCCCCAACCTGCGCAAGCAGGGCATCGCACAGGCGGTACAGCGCACCTGTGCCGTATTGACGGCGCACGGCGCGGAGGTGCTGCTGCCCCGTCAGGCGTCCATGCTGTGTGAAACGGGCGTGACCTGCGTTGAGCAGACGGACGGCATCCGCATGGCGGACGCGATGGTCGTGCTGGGCGGGGACGGCACCATCCTGCGCATCGCGGCGCAGGCGGCGGAACACCAGACCCCCATCCTTGGCGTGAACCTCGGGCACGTCGGTTTTATGACCGAGCTGGAACCGGCAGAGATCGACCTTGCCGCGCGGCTGTGTACGGGGGACTATCGGATCGACGACCGCATGATGCTGTCCGCATCGGTCGAACGCGGCGGCGTGCAGGTATATCACGCGGAGGCACTCAATGAAGTGCTCGTCAGCAAGCTGCGCCCCCTGCACATCATCGAGCTGCGACTGGCATCGGACGGCGAGACCGTCACCGCCTTCAAGGGCGACGGCTTGATCCTTGCGACCCCAACCGGTACGACGGCATATTCCCACTCGGCAGGCGGCCCCATCATCGAGCCGACCGCGGAGAACATCGCCGTCACCCCCATCTGCCCCTTCACCATCGGGGCAAAGCCGCTCGTGTTCTCGCCCCACCGCACGCTTTCCGTGCAGGTTTCGGGCAGTGGCGCGTGCGTTTCCGCGGATGGCAGTCAGGATTTCATGCTGCTGCCTGATGATATCGTGACCGTGCGGCGTGCCGAACGTCCGGTGCGGCTCATCCGCGTCAAAAACAGGAATTTTTATCAGATCTTGCGGCATAAGCTGTCTGACAAAGGAGAAAGAACAGATGAAGTTTCAAAGACAAGCGAAGATCCTTGACCTCATTGAAAAACAGGAGATCGAAACACAGGAGGAGCTGTCCGAGCAGCTGCGCCTGATTGGATACGCAACTACACAGGCGACCGTGTCACGCGACATCAAGGAACTGCGCCTTATCAAGATCCTGTCGCCGCAGACCGGAAAATATAAATATGCCGTCGCTGCCACCGAGGTGGAGAACAGCTTCAGCACCCGTCTGCGCAATATCTTCAAGGAGTGCGTGACGGACATCAACATCGCACAGAACATCGTCGTCATCAAGACGCTCCCCGGACTGGGACAGGCGGCAGCTATGGCGATCGATGCCATGCGCAACCAGTCCGTTGTGGGATCGCTGGGCGGCGACGACACCGTATTCATCGTCATGAAGGACAACGACACCGCCGAGCGGTTCTGCACGGAAGCACGCGGCATGCTTTCCTGAGTGCGAGACAAAGGAGCAAACAAGCGTGCTGAGTTTATTACACATCGAGAACATCGCGGTCATCGAGCAGGCGGATCTCACCTTTGAGGACGGTCTGACCGTGCTGACCGGTGAGACGGGCGCGGGCAAATCCATCATCATCGATGCCGTGGGCGCGATCCTCGGCAAGCGCACGAGCCGCGATCTGGTGCGCGCCGGTGCGAGCAAGGGCTTTGTCAGCGCGATCTTTACCGATCTGCCCGCGGAGCTGACCGAAAAACTTCAGGAGTACGGGCTGGACGGCGAGGACGAGGACTCCCTGCACATCCAGCGGCAGCTCTCCGCGGACGGCAAGACCGTGTGCCGCATCAATATGAAGCCGGTCGCGCTCTCGCTCCTGCGTGAGCTTTCGCCCTATCTCATCAATATCCACGGGCAGCATGACGGGCAGAAGCTCATGGACGAGGATTATCACATCGACTTTCTGGACAGCTTCGCTGAGGTGGGCGGCATTTTGGACGAATACCAGCCGCTCTATCATGAACTGCTCGCCATGAAGCGGCAGATCAACGCTCTGGAGCGCAGCGAGCAGGAACGCTTGCAGCGCATCGACCTGCTGCGCTTCCATGTGGACGAGATCGAGCAGGCGGAGCTCCAGTCGGGCGAGGAGGAGACCCTGACCGCACGCAAGCACTTTTTCGATCATGTCAGCCGTCTGGCACAGGGACTGCACCGCGCCCATCAGTTTTTGGACGATGAGGAAGCCGGTGTATGCACCGCCATCGAGCAGGTGCGCGATACGCTGACAGGCATCGGGGACGTCGCACCGGCGGTGCAGGGACTTGCCGAGCGGGCGGAGGAGCTTGCCTATATGCTTGCCGATCTGCGCGACGCGGTCGCACAGGAGCAGAGCCATACGGAATTTTCTCCCGCGGAACAGGAACTCGTCGAGGAACGGCTCGACCAGATCTATCGGCTGGAACAGAAGTACGGCGAGGATATCGAAGCCGTGCTGGACTATGTCGCACGCAGTCGGGAGGAGCTCGAGCGGCTGCAATCGGCAGACCAGCAGCGCGACACCCTGCGCGCGGCGTATCGGCAGACCCTCGCACGCGCCAAGGAACTGGCGCAGGAGCTGTCCGCGCAGAGACGGGAAGCAGCCGCGCGGCTGGAAACGCGCATCGTCGCGGAGCTTGCCCAGCTGGATATGGCAAAGGTGCGGCTGTCCGTGCAGGTGGAGACCGGCTCCAAGCTGACCGTGCATGGGCTGGATACCGTCGCCTTTTTGATCTCGGTCAACCCCGGAGAAGCCCTCAAGCCCCTGTCCAAGGTCGCATCGGGCGGCGAGCTGTCGCGCGTGATGCTTGCCGTCAAAAATGTACTGACCGCGCGTGAGCCGGTCGGCACGCTCATCTTTGACGAGATCGACACGGGCGTCAGCGGACGCGCCGCGCAGAAGATCGCATACAAGCTGGTCGAGATCGGCACGCAGAAGCAGACCCTGTGCGTCACGCACCTGCCCCAGATCGCGGCGATGGGCGACCATCACATGCTCATTTCCAAGTCGGTCGAGGGCGAGCGGACGTATACCTCGGTCGTACCCATCACCGATGGGGTGCGCGTGGACGAGATCGCGCGCATGCTGGCAGGCGATGCCATCACCGAGAACACCCGAAGCAATGCACGGGAGCTGCTCGAAGCAGCGATGGGGGCACGGGCAAAATGAGGATCTTTCACGAGAATTTCAAGGAGCGTGCCCCCTGACAGCGGACGGGCACGATAAGGATGAAATTTGAATTGCAGAAAGGATAGAACAAAACCGATGAAGTTATATGACGAACTGAAAGCGCGTGGTCTCATTGCGCAGGTCACCAACGAGGAAGAAATCAGCCAGATGATCAACGAGGGCAAGGCGACCTTCTATATCGGCTTTGACCCGACGGCGGACAGCCTGCATGTCGGTCATTTTATGGCACTGTGCCTCATGAAGCGTCTGCAAATGGCAGGCAACCGCCCGATCGCCCTCATTGGCGGCGGCACGGGCATGGTGGGCGACCCGTCCGGTCGTACCGATATGCGCTCCATGATGACACCGGAGACCATCCAGCACAACTGTGACTGCTTCAAAAAGCAGATGGAACGCTTTATCGAGTTCGGTGAGGGCAAGGCACAGATGGTCAACAACGCAGACTGGCTCATGGATCTCAATTACATCGAGCTGCTGCGCGAGGTCGGCGCGTGCTTCTCTGTCAACAATATGCTCCGCGCGGAGTGCTACAAGCAGCGCATGGAAAAGGGACTGAGCTTCCTCGAGTTCAACTACATGATCATGCAGTCCTACGACTTCTATCATCTGTTCCAGCACTACGGCTGTAATATGCAGTTCGGCGGCAATGACCAATGGTCGAATATGCTGGGCGGCACCGAGCTCATCCGCCGCAAGCTGGGCAAGGATGCCCACGCCATGACCATTACGCTGCTGCTCAATTCCGAGGGCAACAAGATGGGCAAGACCGCAGCCGGTGCAGTCTGGCTCGACCCGAACAAGACCAGTCCGTATGATTTCTACCAGTACTGGCGCAATATCGACGACGCGGACGTGCTCAAGTGTATCCGTATGCTGACCTTCCTGCCACTCGAGCAGATCGAGGAGATGGACGGCTGGCAGGGTGCGGAGCTCAACCGCGCCAAGGAGATCCTTGCATACGAGCTGACCGCGCTCGTACACGGGGAGGAGGAAGCCAACAAGGCACAGGAAGCTGCACGGAATGTGTTCGGCGGCAGCGGTTCGAGTGAGAACATGCCGACCACCACGCTGACCGATGCGGATTTTGCAGAGGGCAGCATCGGTGTGCTGACTCTGCTCGTGAAGTGTGGGCTTGCGTCCTCGAATGGTGAGGCGAGAAAGCTTGTGCAGGGCGGTGGTGTGACCATCGACGGCGAGAAGGTGTCCGATGTCAAGATGATGCTGGGTATGGCGGATTTCAGCGAGGAACGCATCATCAAGAAGGGGAAAAAGACCTTCCATAAGGTTGTAAAGGGTTAATCTTATTTTACGGTAAAATGACCGTCTGCATGAGGGGTTCTTCTTGCAGGCGGTTGTTTTTTTTTGGGAAAACCATCAGGTTTTTCATTCCGATGATCCTTGTTTTGGGGCAAAGGGGAAGGTTTTTGGAAATCCGTCGGGGTTTCATTTCTGCTAAAATGATTTGCTTCGAGAAGCAGGGAAGCGTGTCGCGGCCGCGCGACGGCGGGGGAAATCTATGCTCGCACAGACTGCGGAGTGTTTGGAAATCCGTAGGATTTTCTTTTCTGCTAAGAAATTTTTGCTTCAAAGCAAAGGAAGAAGTGTCGCGCCGGCGACGGCGGCCAACGCGCTGGAAACCTTGCGGTTTCCTCTGCCCTTTGGAATCCTCCCCATCCCTCTCCATCAGATTCACCTTGGTGCCGCCGAAAGGGTGTGAAAGTATGACCTCCGCCACGGGCGGGTCTTGTGAGGTCGGTTCGTTTCTGCGGAAGTGCCCCAAGGGTGTGAATGTATGAACTCCGCCACAAGGCGGGTTTTATCAAGCCCTTTTTTGCTGCTGGTTGTTCATGCGATCGTATCAGCTGTTTCTGCGTTGTTTGTACAAACAGGACTGGCAATCTTCTTTGCGTTTCGGCTGCAAGGGTTTCGGTGGGTTGTGGGATCTGCCGCGTTACCGCATCCGGAACGAGCCGACCAGTGTGCGCACTGGTCGGACTGTTCCAATGCTGCGGACTCTTTCTGCTGACACACTGGGCTCGAACGTCCATTGCTCCTGCTTTGGGTGCTGAACAGCGTTCACGCGAGCGTTCATGGAGGGGCTGGTTGGGAAAGTGTCGCGCTTACTTTGCTGATTGCCTGTAAAGCTCTGCGTACACGTTTCTTTCTGTTTACCTGTAAAAGTTCTGCGCATACTTTCCCTTTTTGCTGACTTGAAATAAGATTGCACCGCACCCCTTTTGTAAAAGGCTGAAGAAGACCCGCCCTGCGGCGGAGGTCATACATTCGCGCCCTTGGGGCACTTCCGCGGAAACGAACCGACCTCAGAAATCCCGCCTGTGGCGGAGCTCATACTTTCACACCCTTTCGGCGGCACCAAGGTGAATCTGATGGAGGGGGAGTGTTGGATTCATAAGGACAAGAACCGCAAGGTTATAGTCCTTATGCCGCCGTCGCGCGGCCGCGACACATTACTCTTTGCTTTGAAGCAAATCCTTTTCGCGGAAATGAAAATCCAACGGATTTCCAAACGCTCCGCAGTATGTGCGAACATAGATTTTACCCATCGTCGCCGGCGCGACACGTTACTTTTGCTTCCAAGCAAAAATTTCTTAGCAGAAAAGAAAACCGAACGGATTTCCAAATACTCCATAGTTTGTAGAAACAAAACTTGACAGCGCACAGGGTTTCGGGTACTCTAACAATAGAACACTGACTATATGGAGGACTTACTTATGCTGGAACTGGGAATCACAGGACATCAGGAACTGACCGTCACAGAGGAGCTGCTCGCATGCAACGTAGGAAGCGGTCTGGTATCCGTATATGCAACCCCGATGATGATTGCGGGCATTGAAGGAACAGCGGCGGCAAGCGTTGCCCCATATCTGGAGGACGGACAGACTACCGTAGGTACACAGCTCAATGTATCACATGTTGCGGCAACACCGGCAGGCATGAAGGTACATTTTGATACAAAGCTCGTGGAGATCGCACCCAATGGCAAGATGCTGACCTTCGCAGTTTCCGCATACGATGAGGCTGGACTCATTGGCGAGGGCACCCATCAGCGCGCGATCGTTGCCAAGGAACGCTTTGAGGCGAAGGCACAGAGCAAGCTGGGATAAAACAGGGATAACAAAAAGGCTTACCGGTTGGGTAAGCCTTTTTCGATGGATCAAAAGACAACGAGCGTGATGCCATTGTTATGACGCTCAAGATCGGGATCGCGCCGCAATGCATCGCAGACGCGCAATGCACGCTGGGTATCCGCATCAAAAATGGAAAACTGTTCCCCTGGAATAAAGCAGGTGATCTGCCGTGCTTCCTGTGCACGGACGAGCTCGCGGCGAACAGCATGGCGCAGCTTGCCGCCTCGACCTGTCGAGCCATATCCATGAATGAGCTTCATGACACGGATCTGGTGGCGGCGCGCCCCGTGGATCTCACGCGCGACACGATCGGGAATGTCACGCACGGCAGGCATATTGAGTTCCAAATTGATGATGCGATAATTTTTCATAAGAGTGCAGTCCTTTTGGAAAAATAAGTGAATAGGGCAGTGTGGTCAGCAGAGGTATCCATGCAGCAATCCTTGGTCATGCGTTCCGGATGCCATTGCACGCCGAGGATGGGTAGAGTGTCATGCTCCAAGGCTTCGATGATGCTATCGGGTGCCCATGCAGTCGCGTGCAGCTGCCTGCCCAATCGGTCAACAGCCTGATGGTGATAGCTGTTTGACTGGAAATCCGTACCCAGAAGATCGGCTGTGGTGGTATGGGGCGCAGTCGTGATACGATGCGTCACAGCGTCATGGTTTGGGATGTCAGGGAGCAGGGTCCCGCCAAAGAAGACGTTCAAGGCTTGGATCCCGCGGCACACGCCGAGGATGGGTTTGGAGCGAGCGCAGAATGCCGCAATGAGAGCGAGTTCTTCGGCGTCCCGCATGGTATCGAAACAGGAAGTGGGAACAGCTGTTGTGCCCCCATAGAGTGCAGGGGACAGGTCTCCGCCGCCGGAAAGCAGCAAACCATCGAATCTCTGGGCAAGAAATCGGGGATCACCACCGGAATAGAGTACGCCGGTCAGTCCGATCTGTTCGAGCGCCTGTGCATAGAGAACAGAGGTTTTGCGCTGTGCAGAACGTGTGCCGGATTCGATTGCAGTTGTAATCAGTATAACAGAATTTTGCATAAGATGCACCTCCGAAGGAGTAAAAAGTTTTATGGTTGGACAAATGACAAAGTTCTGCAAAGAGGTTGACAGGCAGAAATATAAAACGATATAATGAAAACAATAGGTGTAAGACGAACATTCTGCGAAAACGGAAAGCGTTCAGGCAGAGAAGGAGAGTAAAACATGGGGTTTGATATCATGAACCTGGTGCGTCTGGCTGGCGGCTTGGCGTTGTTCATTTATGGTATGACCATAATGGGGCATGGTCTGGAACAAGCGGCAGGAGCCAAGCTCGAAAAGACATTGGAAAAAATGACGGGTAATGTCTTTAAGGCACTCATCATGGGTATGATCGTCAC
>JARIAV010000017.1 GCA_029257685.1 Butyricicoccus sp. | reverse complement strand
CGTCCGTAGGATTTTCTTTTCTGCTAAAAAAGATTTGCTTCAAAGCAAAGAGTAACGTGTCGCGCCGGCGACGGCGGCCAAAGAGCTGGAAACCTTGCGGTTTCCTCTGCCCTTTGGAATCCTCCCCATCCCTCTCCATCAGATTCACCTTGGTGCCGCCGCTAGGGTGTGAAAGTATGACCTCCGCCACGGGCGGGATTTCTGCGGTCGGATTCTTTCCGCGGAAGTGCCCCAAGGGTGGGAATGTATGACCTCCGCCGCAGGGCGGGTTTTATCGAGCCCTTTTTGGTGCTGGTTGTTTCCGATTCCGGTAAAAATCGTTTCTGCGGTGGTTCAGGTGTTCGGGTGTTCGGGACTGGCGATCCCCTTTGCGTTTTGAATGAAAGGCTTTCATGTGCGTCTTTATGGAGAGGTGCTTTCGGGCGGTATCCATTGGCTGTGCGGTCACAAAGCACGCGCAAAATCAGCACAAAATGAGATAGAAAAAAACGGTCACACCCATCGTGTGACCGTTTTTTCTGATGTATTGTTTTTGCTTCAAGCGCGATCGAATTTTTCCATGGCGAGCAGCAGTGCGCCCTCGATCGCGGAACGCTTGGGTGTTTGCAGGGTACAGCCCAGTGCCTCGACCTTCTGGCGCAGAGGGGTAAGGATCAGCTCGCCTGCGTGGAACGTGCCGCCGGAATAGGAGACCGGAATGGGGTCAGCGGAAAATTCCAGACGATCGCGGAGTGTCTTGACCAGCTCGGTCAGCTCCTCTGCCGCAGCTTCATACAGGGCGGTCATGGTGCTGTCGCCCTGCTGTGCCGCTTCCATGGCGTACCGCTGGAAGCCTGCAACGCGGTCTCTGTGCTGTACGAGGTCTGCCATTGCGATGTCGATGAACTGATATGGGTCGGTGATGTTGAATTCCCGCATAACGATGTCATAGAGCGCACCGCGCGGTGCGCGGCCATCGACCTGCTTGGTGAAGACGTGCATTGCCTGCAAGCCGATCCAGTAGGACGAGCCTTCGTCGCCCAGAAAATAGCCCCAGCCGCCGCAGCGGTCGAACACCTGCTTTTTGTCGCGTGCGAATGCGATCGCGCCCGTGCCGGATACGACGTGGATGCCCTCGGCACATTCGAGCGAGCCTGCCCAGCCCACTTCGCCGTCATTGACCAGATGTACGGGCATGGGGGCGAACGCCTTTTCCATTGCCGCCTTGATGATCTGGTCGTTTTCAGGGTTCTCGCCGTAGGACGGCATACCTACACAGCAGCCTGTGCAGTCGGCAAGGGTGATGCCGGTCTGTGCAAGGCAGTCCTTGACGCCATTGACCACGCGGTCGATCGCTTCCTCCATCGGGATCGAGCGATAAGAGCAGGTGGGATAGATCACGCTTTTGAGCGGAACGCCGTCCGCATGGGAAACGGCGATCTCGGTTTTGGTTCCGCCGCCGTCAACGCCTACAAACCATTTTTCCATAGTCAGCCTCCTAGTACATATCATCCTATAGCTGGATGCGATTTATCTTAAATCTAATCCATTTTGGAGCGGCTGTCAACCTTTATTTTTCAGCTGAAAGGGATTCATCTGCTGTCCCTGTCTGGGGAGCCGAATATCTCTGTGCTTTTTCCTCCAATAACTGAAAATTGCAGCATCGTTTTGCAAGTTCTGAGTCAGGGCTTTGCTTGCATTTCCAATAAAGACGTTCTGCCTTTTTGGTAAGGACCTTCCGTTCCTCCAACTGATCGATGCATGCTTTTTCTTTCTGGAGCAGCTGGATATAGTTTATTTTGTCTTTTTCTGACCGAAATGTGCGGTATCTCTCGATCTCATCGTATGTGAGTTTTTCTATACACAAGTCCGGCACAGGGATCATATTGTTCAAATTGATTACCGCATACAACTTTCCATCCGCATCTACCAGCTTATGGAAATCTGTTTGATTCTTCATCCTTTGATGTTTGGGTTTTGGAGATGATACAGGA
>JARIAV010000010.1 GCA_029257685.1 Butyricicoccus sp. | reverse complement strand
AAAAAAGGGCGCATTACCAGTAGACGGTTATGCCCTCAGATACTTATTGTAAAATGACCGTATCCTTTGGCTGGGGCGGTCATTTTGCATGTCCGATAAAAATATAAGTAGCAAGTCCGCGCCCTCTGTACTGGGGACGCGGACTTGTTATTTTTTAACGAATTGGAAATCTTACCGAAAATAGGGAACTTTTCGTTGTTCCCCCTCGTCTTATATGATAGAATAGGGATACAAGGTATCCTGTCCCAGCTGCGCGAACCCCGCCCAGCGGGGTCACTCAAAATAAGGAGGTTGATTGAAACATGAAAAAGTTCAAGCGTTTGGGGGCGCTCGTTGTTGCCCTGTCTATGCTCCTGAGCATGACCGCTTTCGCGGCAAACGCCAAGCCAAATGGCGCGATCGTGCTCACGATCGGCAGCCCGACCATGTCTGTCAATGGCGCATCCAAAACCATTGATGCAGAAGGCTCTCGCGCGACCCTCTACAAGGGGAACACGATGCTGCCGCTCCGCTCCGTGGTGGAGAACATGGGAGGAACCGTTTCCTGGAACGCGGCTGCAAAGCAGATCACAATGAAGTACAACGGCTCTACCGTTACCATGACCCTTGGCAGCAAGGTTGCATATACCAACGGCGTGGAAAAGCAGATGACCGTTGCTCCGTTTACCGACAATGGCAGAACCTATGTATGGCTGCGCTCGCTCGAGTTCTTCCCGGGTGTTACGGTGAACTGGCGTGCGGATACCCGTCAGGCAACCGTAGTCTATCCGATGGTCGCAGGCTCGACCGTAGGCGGTCAGGGTGTGAAGCTCCGCATCACAAATACTTCTGAGATCACTTACAAAGAACTGCGTCTGGCACCTGCCGGAACCGAAAACTGGGGCGAGAATATCCTCAAGTATCCGGTCTATATGAACGGCACCGTCGATGCAGTCGCAAACGTTGCCAAGCAGAAGTATGACCTGCAGGGCACCAGCTACTACGGCACCAAGACCTATTGGAGAGACCTCGACTTCACCAATGCCGGCACAAACGGCAGCCTGAACATCATCGATGCAGCAACCTGCACCCTGATGGTGGATGGTCAGGTCTCCTCCGGCACCGATGCCGTGGGCAATATCAGCCTGTATAATGCAACCGGTCAGGCGATCCGCTCGATCGTTTACGGCCCAGCCGGCAGCAATATCTGGTCTGGCGAGCTGCTCATGACCGGCTACCTCGCAAACAATAACTCCACCCTCCTGACCGTTCAGTATATGTCCGCATATCCGTACTGCGATTTCCGCGTGACCTATACAAACGGCGTGCAGTACACCTTCCGCAGCGTGGACGTTGCAAGCAAGTGGGGCGGCACACAGCTCGTTCGCTTCAATGCAAACGGTCAGGTCTCCTACACCGGCGGCAACTATGGCACCGGTAGCTATGGTACCACCTCGGTCACCTTTAAGAACAACTCCGGCAAGACCGTCTATGAGCTGCGTATGGCGTCCAGCAATACCGACTTCGCATTCCATAACGCAGATAACCTGATCAGCACCACCAGAAGCGGCAGCACAGACGATTTCACATTCGATCTCGCCGGCTCCCGTACCTGGTATATCCGCGCTTATGATAAGAATGGCAAGGTGATCGACAGCGGTCGTGTTACCTTCTCCAGCACC
>JARIAV010000318.1 GCA_029257685.1 Butyricicoccus sp. | reverse complement strand
TTTGCCGCGACTGCCGCGCCGATGGCTGTCGCGGTCTCTGCAAAGCCGATGACGAGCACCGGATCTGCTGTTCCGATCTGCGCCTGTACCGCGTCTGCAAGGGCAGAAAATACGCCAAGGGCAGTTTCGGGCGAGACCGGCACATGCTTGCCCTGCGAAGGGTTGACCAGCAGATAGGGTCTTTTGGTGTTGTTTTCGCGCACAGCCGTGCGCACCAGCTGTTCTCGTTCCAGTTTCATGCCTGCACCCCATAGATCTCTGCCAGTGTGCAGATCTTTTGTGCCCACTTGGTATGTGTTTTATATTCGTTCATGCGTCCGCCCTCCGCGCTCTTGGATACCAGAAAATCTTTGTTCCGTTCCATGCCCAAAATGGCGTTTGCGTCCGCGTAGTCCTCGCGTGAGACGCGCAGCACCTCATTGACAACGGCGATCTGGTTGGGATGGATGACGGTTTTCCCGATGAAGCCGCCCAGCAGTCCCATGCGCGTCTCGCGCAGCATCCCATCGCGCCATGCGCCGTCCGGATCATCGAAGTATTCCCAAACGGGGCCGGATACCACATAATCGCGCGAGAAATAGGCAAGGATATCGCTCAAAATGCGATCGACACACCGGATATCATGGATGGTTTCGGTCACGCGGCGGCGCAGACCGAAAATGCTGCAAAAATCATTGCCGCCCACGCGCACATTCAAAATACAGTCCTTGTCGGCGTCCAAAAGCTGCTTCATTTTCCGAAGACAGACCTGTCTGGTATCCGGCTCGGCAAGGTCATGGCTTTCCATGATGGGCATGAGATAGAGCGGCTGATCGGTTTGCGCCCGAATCTTTTTGACCTCTGACAAATAGACTGGAATGTTCTCCGGTGTACACTTGGGTGCAATGAATCCGGTCAGCACGGTGCGCCCCTGTCCAAGCTGACCATAGAGCCGCGCGATCTGTGCAGGCTCGCGCACCCGAATAAAGATCAGGGGGCAATAGAAATCGGTTTTTGCCTGTGCGATCTGGTTCAAAATATGTACGACATTGCGTTCTGCCTCCGGAACTGCCTGATCGCTGATGCTGTCCTCCAGACAGAGGGCAAGGGAATAGGGGGTGTCAAAGCGTCCCTCTATGACGCTTTCCGCAACATGCGCATGATTGGCAGGCGTATAGAGCAGTGCCCCGACCGCATAGGGGGAAATCGATTGTGACATATCTGGGTGCCTTCTTTCTTGCGTCTTTTACACAGATCGCCGATCCCCCAAAAATGGTAGATCATGGGAGATATGCGCTTTTGGTCTATCATATCACAGTTGCGGTTTTCTTTGCAAATCTAACTTTCCAGAACTTCCGTCATTTTTCCCCTGCCCTCTACCACAATTCGCCGTTGTATGCTACAATAAGCACAACAATCACGAGCGAGGGCAGAGTTTATGACATCGTTTTCCATCCGTCTCAACCCCATGCAGCTTTCTCAGCTTGGGGCATTTCTGAATATCCACGGGCGTATGCACAACAACCAGAAGGATCTCTATTTTCTGGAGTGGCTGGGGCTTCCCGAAGCCGCCGACACGCTCAAGCACACCCTTTCTGCGGCGATCCAGCGGCAAACGGTGTGCTGTCTGGGGGCGCATCTGCTGCCCAATGCCGCGCAAGCCGCTGGCTATTCTGCCGCGGCGCAGGCATTTTTGCAGGGCAAGCCGCCGCTGCCCCACCTTTCGGGCATGGTTTCCGAGGCGCAGCTTTCTTTTGCCTTGCAGCATACGCAAAGCACCCTGCCGCCGTCCGCTTCCCGTCCGGATACGCTGGCGCGGCTGCTCTGCGCACTGGATGCCGTTCTGCCGCAGCTTTTCACGGCGCAGATGTCGGACGCGCCCAAATGCGTCTGGCTGGGCGAGCCCGATGGAGATGCACAGCTTTTGCTCTCCACCCTGCCCTATCTGGGCTGTGACATTGCCGTCGTGCGTCCTGCGGGCAAACAGCCGCTGTTTGCGGAAGCCGCCGCGCGGCAGGGTGTAACGGATGCCGCCTTTTGTGCGCAGGCGTTCCTCTCCGCCCTTGTGCCGCCGACCGCCGCCGCCCCCTGCACGGCGGCTGCCCCGTCCGCGCGTCCTGCGCTCAAGCTGCCGCCCCATCCGCGCCGCACGCCATCGCCTGCGCCGCGTGCCGCCTCCCCTGCACCGCCGCCGATCGCGTCTGCCGCGCCCAAGCCGCGTGTCTCCATCCAGCGTCCCACGGCTGTTCCCCCTGCCGGACAGACCACGGCGCGTGCGCCGCTGGACTATGAAACGCTTGCCGGCTTTTCCACCTCGGTCGTGATGATCGATGTATTGGACGATTTTGGCGAGGTGCAGTCCTCCGGTTCGGGCGTTGTGCTTGCAGCCGGCGGTATCATCATGACCAACTTTCATGTCGTAGGACGCGGAAACCGATATGCTGTACATTTAGAGAACAGTGACGCGGTTTTTGAAACCGATCAGCTTTTGAAATATCATCCAGATTTTGACCTTGCCCTGCTCCGTCTCTCCGGCTGCAATGTGCCGCCCATCCCGCTCTATCAGGGTGCAGCCCTTGTGCGCGGACAGTCCGTGTTTGCCATCGGCAGCCCTCTTGGACTGTTCAACTCGGTTTCGGACGGCATTATTTCGGGCTTTCGCGAAATCGAGCATAAAAAAATGATCCAGTTCACCGCCCCGACCTCAGCGGGCAGCTCAGGCGGCGCACTGCTCGATCGTTATGGAAATTTGATCGGCATCGTGACCTCCGGCTTCCGCGATGCCCAGAACATCAACCTTGCCGTTTCTTATGAGGTCATCAGACAGTTTGCACGCGGATTTCTATCCGAATAATGTGATACAAAGGAGAATTTACTTATGCGAAAGGCAATCGGAACTCGTGAAAATATTCGTGTTTTAGAGGAATTTGAGAGCGGCGGTCTGCGCGTTGAGGTGCTGGAGTACGAAAAGCTGTGCGGTCTGACCAGTCCCCACATGGCAGAGGACGTCTATTTTATGGAAAAGCAGCACATCCGCGCCCGTCAGATCGCGCTGTACCTCAACAACGAGAAAGTGACGATCGAGCGCGGCGCAATGAGCTATTTTCAGGGCAACATTCAAATGGTCAGCGGCGTGACGATGGGCAATGCGATCGGGCGTATGTTCCGCGGCGCGGTGACAGGCGAGCAGATGGCGCAGCCGGAATACACCGGAACCGGCTTGCTGGTGCTGGAGCCTTCTTTCCGGCACTTCCTCGTGCTGGAACTTGCCCCAAATGAGCGCATCATCATCGATGACGGTATGTTCTACTGCGCACAGGGCAGCGTGAGCGTCCGTGCCGTTGCCCAGCGGACGCTTTCTTCCGCGGCACTCGGCGGCGAAAGCCTGTTCCAGACCGAACTTTGCGGCCCCGGTATCATCATTCTGGAATCCTCCGTACCCATGAGCGAAATCGATATCATCGAACTCAATAATGATGTGCTCAAGGTCGATGGCAACTTTGCGATCCTGCGTTCCTCCAATCTGGATTTCACCGTAGAGCGCAGTGCCAAGACGCTGATCGGCTCGGCGGTCAGCGGCGAGGGACTTGTCAATGTCTACCGCGGCACAGGCTCAGTCTGGCTCGCCCCCACGCTCAAGATCTATCAGTCCATGCACACACCGATCGTCACCTCATCAAGTTCAAATTCTTGATTTTTATGTGCAAATCTTCACAGACCGCATTTCTTTGCGGTCTGTTTTTTATCCTCTATTTTATAGTTCGATTCTTTGAGCCTGTGCCGCCCTGCCGCTGCCCCCTTCCCCCACCCAATACCGCGTATTTTTATGCTTGGATTCCGTTCTTGACTTCTCCCTCGAATCTGCTATACTATCTCCCATAGAATCCAGATTATTTTGAAAAAAGGAGGTGGCATCTTCTGGATGGCAAAGGAAAACGCGCGAAGTGTCAATACATTTGAAGAAAACATGAAAAAGGCGTTCACCGAGCTGCTTGTCCTGCATATCCTTTCCGAACGGGATTTTTACATTGCAGAGCTGTCCGAGGCGATCGCCGAACGGAGCAATGGCGTGATCGCGATCAACCGCCCGTATGCCGTTATCATGCGCTTACTGGAGTCCTCTCCACCCTATCTCACAGAAATCAAGCGCAGAGAAAATGCTGAGTCGCGCATACGGCAGTATTATTCGATCACAGAACAGGGCAGGGAATATCTCGCGGAACTGCTCGCGTCCTACCACAAATATATGCCTGCGATCCATGCTATTTTGACCTCAGGGGGAACACCGTATGAACCGTGACACAAAAAGATATCTCAGAGAGATGCGCGATGAGATCCCATGCGGCTTTTTCAGAAAAAAGAAGCTCCTACAACCATTCTTGACCTCACTTCAAAATTTTCTCTCTGAAACTCCCGATGCTTCTTATTCGGATCTCGCAGACGCTTTTGGAACGCCAAAAGAAATGGCTGCTACCCTTTCCGAAAAGATTTCGGACGCTGACATCTATCGTTACAAAAAGACCAAAAAAATTATTTTTGCCACTGTTGTGCTCGCTGTTCTTTTGCTCTCTGCTTGGACATTGTGGGCATTGTATGATAGGAGTATCCCTGTTACGATCGTGCAAACCACTATTATATATGATTAAATCCGCTAGGAGTGATATACTTGAACCGTGACACAAAAAAATATCTCAGAGAGATGCGCGCCGAGATCCCATGCGGCTTTTTCAAAAAAAAGAAGCTCCTACAGCCATTTTTGACCTCGCTCGAAAATTTTCTCTCTGATACTCCCGACGCTTCTTATTCGGATCTCGCAGACGCTTTTGGAACGCCAAAAGAAATGGCTGCTACCCTTTGCGAAAACATTTCAGAAGCTGATGTACGAAAACACCGAAGAATACATAGATATATTTCTATTATTGCTGTATTGGTAATTCTTTTGCTTTCAACGTGGATCATTAAAATATATCGAACGGGTCCGAAAATAGAAGTTACCCGAACGATTGTTATATATGATGAATAAACAACGCAAAATTTACTAGGGACTATCTGAAACAAGCGAAATACCTCTTTTATTCACAAAAAATGCTCAGTTTTCTGAGCATTTTTTATTTATCTGTCACTGTTTTCTTCTATTAAAATTATTTAATAATATTGAAAAATATGTATTGACAATCAAATATGACGGGGCTATAATACAGACAAGCTCTACATAGATCACCGCCTTTGTCAAACTGCATTCGCTGAACTGATTCCATAGCTGGATCCTATGCCTATGTGTGCTTTGACAAAGATGATTGATTTGGGCGATCCATTCTAATTTTCATGGATCTCACTTTTCCCAAAACAACAGAGGAGGACATAAGAGATGAAAAACTATTTGAAAAAGATCACACTCACCGCACTGACCGGTGCCGTTCTGACCACTGGCATGTCCGCATTCGCAGTATCGGATGGACAGGCACAGCTGTTCAGCCCTACCATTCACTTAGAAGGAGAAAAGGCTTATTGCCAGAATGCAGAGGGAAAGCAGCTCGACTACCTCCGCTACAAGAGTACCACCTATGTGCCTGTCCGCACAGTTGGCGAATGGATGGGCAAAACCGTTTCCTATGATGACGCGTCCAAGTCCCTCCAGCTCAATGGTACAGCTAACAAGGTATACCACCGCAAGCATACAGATAATGTGGTGAGCAAGGAAGTACGGGAAAAACAGTTGGAAAACGGCGTTTCTGTCAAGATCCGAGATGACATCAAGCTGGTTGTCGATGGTAAGCAGAAGACCCTCAAGGATGCACTTGGCAAGGAAGCCTACCCAATCAACTACAACAATACCAACTATATTCCGATCCCCACTGCCGCAGAGCTTTTGGGCATGACCATCAAGCATCCGCTGGAAGGCACGGATCTGGCTATTTTTATCCGCACACCACTGACAGAGGAGCAGGTTGCACAGGGCAAGGAATATGTTGATGCCCTCTTCAAAACCTTCTCCTATGCTGCGCTCACGGCTGAGGG